>JAKATM010000080.1 GCA_021818765.1 Thermoplasmata archaeon
ATCTAACTTAACTAACATTTTGGCTATAAATCTGTATCTATCCCTCCACCCATTTCCTCATTGCTTTCCCGTCATTTTCCTCAAATGGTATGTTCAGGTAATGCTCAAATTGAGTTGTGGCTATGTGCCCCTAGTTCGTCGCAATCTGAAGTGCCTTATCGGGATAATAAAACACAGGCCATGGGTCCCAGATTTTCCTGAATGTGTTGTTATAGACAGGATTTACTTTCAGGATTCGTATCCATAAACTACTGAGTTTCATGTCCATCGCGGGCAGTTCAGGTAACAGATAATGAATCTGGATCAAATTATGCAGAAGGATCTTTCCCATATCCGATAATCTGATTGCCCCCTCCCTCTGCTTTACTTTCACCTTCAGCATGTTTCCTCTATGAAGGTAAATGAATTTCCCATCGATCCATTCCAGATATTCCATCAGTCTATCGAGCTCGGCATATCTCATTCCAGTCAGGAGTAAAGAAATGCACATTCTCCTGGTATCAGGTCTATTGCATCTCTCGTGATTTCAAAGTAACCAGGCCTGAGTACTCTCATCTGGAACTTTTCTGAAGATCTCACAATAGCTCTCAATTCCATTGTTAAGTTCGTGACGAAACTTAGCGTTTTTCATATCACATTTCAAGATTGGCCATATGGGTCCAGATAAAGTTTAATTAAACTCCCTTAGGTTTTACCATAAAAGTTAACAAAATGAATAACTCATAAGTTATTGAATTTGTATAAGTTGCATAAAGTGTGTTGCATAATTCCCCTGTATAATGAAATACAGGGGAGTGATTGGTTTGTATGACACCAAAACCAATCACTGCTGCAGGGAATAGAAGCACAAGAAGGTATTGGATCGGTTCTGACAGAAGGTATGACAGATACAACAGATCTCTTGTGAATAGAATTGAGGATCTCATGGACCCGTCATTTCTCATGAACTGGAGGGATCTCGTTGCAGATAACAACAGGGGAAAGAGAGGACATCCCTACAAGACGCCAAATGCTTTCATAACATTCCTGGCAAAATTACGTGCATTGTACAATGTTCCTTTCAGGTCACTGGAGGGAATCGCCAGAATATTTGCAAGGATCACCGGAATAACAACTGTCTGCTACACAAGCATATTCCGAAGAATAAGAAAGATTAAGCCTGCAATTCCTGATTCTCAGGGAAAGCCTGTGGACTGCGCCATTGATTCCACAGGCTTCAAGATCACCATCAGGGGTGATTATCTTGGATCAAAATGGAAAAAACCAAGGAAGGGATGGTCAAAGCTTCATGCTGTCATATCCATAAATGACGTTTCAGCTATGTCCTTTTCCATCACCGATGAACATGTGCATGATGCAAAGGCAGGAAAAGAAATGCTGAAATCTGTAAAAGAAAGGATCAAAAGGATATTCGCAGACAAGGGTTATGATTCAAAGGCCATATACAACACATTCGGGGAGAATACAATAATACCGCCAAGGAAGAATGCATCCTCAAAGAGCAGGGGATCACCTTCAAGAGCGAAGATAGTCAGGCAGATCCGAAAGACATCAGAAAAGGAATGGAAGGAATCCGTTGATTATGGAAAGAGATGGAATGTTGAGATATATTTCTCAGGCCTGAAGAGAACCATGGGAGAAGTGATTAAGGCGGTCAGGCCCGATTACATTGCGCATGAGATTGCACTTAAGGTGCAATATTACAACATGCTAAGAGAGGTGACACATGCCTATTGAATTGTGCAACACACTTCCTGGAAATCATAAAAATTTAAAGTCTTCATCCCGTTCGACCTAATTTTTCGTGAGCAATTCTGGAATCGGCATAAATCAGGTACTAAATTTATATCTATTTTCCAGTATCTGCCTAATGAAGAGATGCATTTAATATTCACTGGATATAACTAGATCGAAAATCAATGTCATTAAATTTAACAGCAGATCATTGACGCACTGCATGTCGTTTTCGGCGCAACCGCATGTAATGGGCATGCAGTTGTAAAAAAAGTTACATGAAAAAGGCCTGAATGTGAGGGCAGTTGTCAGGAACGAGGAAAAAGCCAGAAAGTTGTTTCCAAATGGTGTTGAAATAGATAAGGCGGATATGCTGAACGAAGAGGCTGTTACCGGGGTTGCCGCGTGGCCTCGGTTGTATTCATTGGAAATAATTTTCCTTACAGTAAATGGAAAGATAATTTCATGGAATTCCTATCAAATATCATTAAAGGATGTGGGGAAACCAAGCCAATTATAGTATTTCCTGGAAATGTATATGGATACGGCTAGTTCCAACAGGTACCTGTTAATGAATCTCATCCCCTTGCTGCAACTTCCAGGATGGGCAAAACAAGGAATTCAATGGAGGCACTACTTCTGGATTATCGCAGGAAGGGAAGGCTCATAGTGGTTATACCTAGATTTGCCGATTTCTACGGCCCTAATGTTATGAACGACCTTTATGGAAGGATGTTTATTAGTGTGATTCACGGAAAATCATCAATTTGGCCAGTTAACGCGGATATCCCGCATAATTTCACTTATATTGAAGACGCAGCAGAGGCTAAGCTTCTGGTTGTCGGAGAAAGCAATTCGTACGGCAAGATTTATCATGTGTCTGGAGAGGTCATCACGGCAAGACAATTTGCAGAAAAGGTATACAAGACAGCTGGGAGCCAATTAAATCTAAAGATACTTTCTAAAGAGTTTTTGAGAATATCTGGTCTATTCAATTCCAACGCCCTTGAATTGATTAAGCTTCTGTACGAATGTTCAGATCCTTACATCCTAGACGATTCGAAATTCAAGGGAGATTTTCCCGCGTTCAGACACACCCTTTATGATGCCGGGATAAAAACATGGTGGAATGGTTCAGGGCTAATATAACGGGATAAAAATTCCCCAATTTCCAAGGTTAATTTCTATTTCAACAGGCCGCTCATCATGATCAATGTAAATTTGAAGTTTTTAACTGCAGTTAGCTTATTTTGCGATATCTTTTTAATACAGCAGTTAGATAAAAAATCTGCAAGAGATTTCGCGGTTTGTCTGTGCAACGATCCACCAATTAGTCAGAAGACTACACGGTTAAATATCTGCAAAAGCTTTGGAGGAGTTGTAAGTGGGGAATTGCAGGTTTAGCCAATCATGTATTTGATGTCATTCGTATCAGATGGATACGTAAACGGTGTTGAAAGCAAAGTGCTGACATCGATATCGATCCTGATTGCAAGTGCGAAGATATTTATGACCTCCTCTGAATTCTCTCCAAGGATACTTGCGCCAAGGACTTTTTTCGAACCGTTGTCAAGAATCACCTTGTAGAATGCCTTTGGGATACCTCTTCTTCTTGAATTGTACCAGTTTGTCATCTCACCCTTTTTAATGGTTACTGCAATGTTTTTCCTTGACGCGTCCTCTTCTGTGATCCCGACCATTGCAAGTGGAGGTGATGTGAATACAGTGGTTGGTATGCCAGTATATCCGGCCTTTACAGAATTTCCATGAAGTAGGTTTTCTGCAGCAACATGTCCCTCCATGACTGCCACCGGAGTCAATTTTGGCCCATCAGTGTCAGCAGAGTCCCCAGCAGCATATACCCGCGGATTTGAAACACTCTGCAGGTATTCGTTCACTGTCACCCCCTTCTTTGACCACTTCACCTGTGCTGCATCCAGTCCCATATCGGAATCGAATTCCCTTCCAGCACCATGCACAACAAGATCAGCTGGAACAATTTCATCCTTACCTCTTTCTGAAAGGACGACGCTGTATCCGCCATTGGATTTTATTATCTTCTTCACCGAAGCGTTTGTAATTATCTTTACTCCTGAATCTTTCAGGAGCCCTGTAAGTATTTCGACCATCTCCCGGTCAAAGTTCACAAGCAGTCTGTCTGGATGCTGTATAATTGTAACATCGGAGCCAGCCTTTCTTGCTATGCTCGCGAATTCAACAGATATGTAGCCGCCTCCTATGTAAACAATTTTCTTTGGAAGTTCAGGCAGGCTCAGAAAGCCTTCATTGTCGATCAGATACTCGGAACCGGGGAAACCAATATTTGAGGCTTTTACGCCTGAAGCTATCAGGAACTGCTTCCCCTCAACTGATCTGCCGTCAACATTAATGCTCTCCGGACCCGTAAATTTTGCCCTGCCATGCATTACAGCTATTCCGTTTTTGACAAGGCTTTCCTCGATCCCACTGGACATGGATTCAGTGAAGGATGTCTTAAATGCCATAAGGTCCTTCCAGTCGATTGAACCGGCAAGGCTGGCTATTCCATGCCCCTGTAGTCTTTTAGCCGATTCCAGTGAGTCAGTAACACCTACAAGAATTTTTTTAGGATCGCAGCCCCTCAGGGCGCAAGTACCGCCTGTCAGTTTCTGGTCTATGACCAGGATTTTCTTTCCCTCACCAAGCGCCTCAAATGCTGCTGTAGTTGCCGCAGATCCTGATCCTATTATTACAAGGTCAAAATTTGTTTCCATCTCTATCCCTTTACTCAAGTGATTTAATATAAATAAAATATGGGTAGTTTATATTTTTCTACCCAGATAGAACGCTGTTGTTCCAAGTGTAAGTCCGTATACAATATGCCCGATAAATCCTACCACGAGAACATCCGGAAGCATCATTGCCGCTTTGACGCCCATCAACTTCATCATTACTGATGCAAACACCGTCTCAGCCATCGGCAGAAAGAACACAAGGTATACCACGATGCCGAATACAAGGCCAAGCACGAGTGAAACCGGTCCGCTTCTGAGCCTTATTGGTTTGACATACGAGACAATTGCGCCGAATATGGCGCCAGCCACGATGCTGACTGTGAAATGTGCGAGTACCCCGACAGCCACACCCGAGCTCATTGATGCCCCAAGCCCCATCCCCATCACGAGTGCAAAAATGGTATCAGGAAGCCCCATCGCAGAGGCCCCTGTCATTAATACAAGTAGCATCAGGATACCTCCAAATACCCCACCGATAATGGATGAAATTATCACCCTGCTTACCCTGGGGGAATATTTCGCATTTCCCTTGTGCATCCTAGCGTGCTCCATAAGCTGTTCTTTCGAGTCGAATACTTTACCGCATGCGTCACATTTATTCTGTTCCATATTTATCGAAAATTCTCATACTGGAATCATATAAAAGCCAATTCCGTCAACCGTTGACATTAATACGAGGCAGAACTTGAAAAAAAAACCCTTGATTAGCAAGCGAAACAGAACATTACCAACATTATTTAAGTCATTGTATACCCACACACGCAGTCAACTGTTATATGCGAAGATTTGTAAGAACAGAATAAATTCAATCTTCATGTTTAATAGCATGGATTGTTTAGGCAGATCAATGGGAGAAGATAGAGTCGAACAGAGAAAAACTCTACAGATTGCAATATATTCTGACGGTCAATCATATAAGGGCGTCAGGGACGGGATCAGGTTGATGCCTCTTGATAAGTTAGTCATAATCCGCGAGGAAGTCCATGGAAGCAGTCCGGTGATTGAAATCCCATTTAACGAATTTGTCAAGCAGATTGCAAGTGCACTTATGACGCAGGTAGAAGAGGTCAAGGTGTCGTCGGGAGATTTGAACGAGGTTCTGGAGGCGGTAAAATCAGTTTACAGGGACAACTGCAGCGATTATGATGACTTCATCATTAATGTAACTGGCGGCGGCAAGCTCATATCATGCACGGCAATTTCCTCTGCCTTTATTATTGGGATAAGGGCGTTCTGGGTTGATTCGAAGGGGGTGCACATGTTACCGATACTCAAGCTTGGTTACCAGAGAATCCTCTCAGAAACTAAGCTGTCGATCCTTAATGCCCTTGTAAGGAAGCATGGTAGGATTGGAAGCCTGGAGCAGCTCTCTGAGATGACCGGATTAGATAAATCGCTTATAAGCAGGCATCTGAATGGTTCGGAGGACTCAGAAGGTCTAGTAGAGCTTGGGCTCGTTACTGTGAACAAGGGTTCAAGGGGAAGATCCGAGCTGGAGATAACTGCTCTTGGGAAAATAGTGACAATCTGAACGCTATTTCCATTCTCCCTCAACGGTTGATGGAAAAATTTTATGAAATTGCCAGTCATCAGAACCCATGGTAAATTTTGATGACAGCTTCAGGGTGAGGATGAAGGAGAGAATGGCAAGGTTTTCGATGTTTGACCAGCGGGGCAATGTAACCTCCAAGGTCAGCGTCACAGTGAAAAAGGGAGATAATCTACTCTCTGAAACAAAACCGGAGAACCAGGATTTCACATGGGCCTCGGACGAAAATGGACCAAGCCCACTATCCTACTTTATCTCGAGCCTCGGGATGTGCCAGATGGTTCATTACGCTGAACGCGCAGGTTCGATGAATATCCGGATTGATGATCTTGTAATAAAGGTGGATGGAAAATTCACCATAAGCAGGCCAAGGTTTTTCACTGAAATCGAATACTTTGTGGATATAAAATCTCACGAAAGCTTTGAAACAATTAGAGAACTCGTGAAGTCAGCAGCTTCAGACTGCTATGTTACAAACACACTATCCAAGGCGTGCGACGTCAAGGGATTTCTCATCCTTAATGGGGTTCAAAGTGGTGAAATTAATCAATTTTAATTTATTTCCACGCAGCATATTGCATTAAAGGCTTATAACAACTTTCAGCCTATCCTCTTGTACCCATCAAACCTGCCTTTCTAGATTTTAAACAACATTTCGACTATCGAATCAGTTAGCCTTAGATCAGCAGCGGAAATTGTCTTTCTGATAAGAACAAATTCACTCTGTTAAAGTTCTGAATGGATGGGGTTTATAATCTTAAGACCAAGTATTCTTCTGAAATCTTTCTCGT
>JAKATM010000081.1 GCA_021818765.1 Thermoplasmata archaeon
TTATTCCATATATTGGCAACTATTTTCTTTCAAAAAACAGTGACTGAAAACAGAACCGAATTGTTTAGTTCGTCTTTTACCTAAATCGCGATGATGAATTCTGTATCTCAGATAGAACATCTTATCACTCAAAATCTTTCTACAATGCCTCAATAAATGATTTTAAAGATGGAACAAGCAGAGTTGAAGACCCTTTACAGTCTCTTTAAATTCTATGAGTTTACATTTATCTTAAAAAATTTATTAATGCACCCTCATCTAACTTCCAAACAAAAATATCCCTCCGGCTATGGTAAAGTATCAACTCTTGGAGCGTAAGAGATAAGCTGCCGCATATATTACGACTTTTGCATTCTAATGACTGGAAATGGAAACTTACACTTCAAGGTCCTGGTGGAATCTGGAGAAGATCCTTCAAGCATGTCAATATCAAGGTACATTACAGAACATTTTGCTTTCAGACCCGGCTCTATTGAAGGAACTTTGGTTTATGGGGAATATCTAATTTACAGATCTGCTCAGAGGCATCTAAACATGAATGGCTTGGAAGACGTACTTGCAGGACTGGGCATAAAACCTTCAACGATCATTTTCCTTTCCAAGCACAGTTCTCAGGCAAAAATTAGATCACTCACGGTACATGCAATGGGCAACATTGGGGAAGCACTCCTGGGAGGTTATCCGTCACAGGTCTCCATGTCAGATCCTGGAAACATGTCATCTGCATTAAGGATAATGAGGGAAAATCCAGTTAAAGGATTCAACATAACGTTTGAGGCAACCCATCATGGACCTCTTATTATGATCCCTTCCTTCTTCATTGAGATTGGAACTGAGAAAGAGGATTGGGAGAACAAATCGGCACTCGAGACGGTGTCAAAGGCCGTCATGAACTGTAGCGATGATGGCAGGGGCGGATACATCGGTGTTGGAGGCGGGCACTATTCTCCTAAGATCACAGAATACGCCGTCAATAGCGGAATTAATGTCGGCCATATAATATCAAAGCATGTACATGAATTCCTTACCTTGGATATTTTAAGTCAATGCATTCAGAGGACCAAAAGCTTCAAGGGTTTCTTAGTGGATTGGAAGGGCACAAGGGGGCCAATCAGGGAAATGGTCAAAAACACTGCGTCTGAAGGATCTTTTGAGTTAATTTCAATATAATGATATATAATATAAAATATATAACATACTTAATTTTTATTTTCCTGCTGCGGTACGTGTTTTTGAACTAACTTTAGTTTCAAGATTGACATTATCTTTAAATACTATCAAATTCTTCTCAATTAAGGTTAAAAGCCAAGGAATAAAAGAAATGGAAGAGTGTGTGGAGGACGAGCCTCCTAATAAAACACCTTTTTTCCGGGCACGCAAGATGGAGAGAGTTCTCAATTTCAAGAGACTTTTTGTGAAATATGAGGGCGGCGGTGTCACGGGAACACAGAAAGACAGGATCTCAAAGTATCACGTAATGAGGGCAAGGGAACTAGGTTTCGATACGGTTTCACTGGGATCCTGTGGCAACTATGGCGCGTCGCTGGCTTATTTTGCCGGCGAGTATGGAATGAACTCTATAATTGGGGTACCGTCGGCCTATTCTGGAGACAGACTTTCAGAAATTAGATCGTACGGAGGCAACATCCTGGAGCTTCCTATGAAGTATGAAGGGGTTGTTGAATACATGCGGCAGAAGGCTGCAGACGAGAACTGGTACGATTCAAACCCGGGAAATTCAAACTCAGAACTTGATTTTCAGGGATATTCACAAATTGCCTCTGAAATCGTCAGTCAGCTTGGAAGATCCCCTGAATTCATATCCGTCCCGGTAGGGAATGGCACAACTCTTACAGGGATATACAAAGGTTTCAGGCTGCTCAGAGAGGCAGGACTGATAGATTCTCTTCCGAGAGTGATAGCGGCATCCACCGAGGGGGGAAATCCAGTAGTTCGATCCTGGAAAAAAGGACAAAAGAAAATTGAGAATCTTGGCCCTCTAGATATAAGGGAAACATCAATCAACGAACCTCTTGTATCTTATGTATCTTATGATGGTCAGGCCGCTCTTGACTCGATCTATGAAAGCAATGGCTTTGCTTTCGAGGTTCCCGATACAGAGATGATGCGTTACTCTCAGCTCTTGATGGTTCATGAGAATGTTGACGCGCTTCCAGCTTCCAGTTCAGCAGTAGTTGCAGCCAACAGGGTTGCAAAGATGCTGAACAGAAAGATAGACTGCGTTGTCATTATAACGGGCAAAGGGAAAACTTGGAAGATGCAGTAGTCCTGGCAGAATCTGTCTTTGGAACCACATATGGC
Source organism: Thermoplasmata archaeon (assembly GCA_021818765.1). Lineage (GTDB taxonomy): Archaea > Thermoplasmatota > Thermoplasmata > Thermoplasmatales > Thermoplasmataceae > UBA582. Next base: position 2,323 of record JAKATM010000081.1, read on the forward strand.
AAAACCGCCAACGGTCTTGTCAGGTTCTCAAGGCGTTATAATGTTAGATACGTTATTGACAGCAGTCATGCCGGCGAAGATGCGGGGATGATACTTAATGGCAGGCATTGTGGCATTCCGGTAGTTGCAGCAATACCATCTAATCCCGATCCTCCGCTTTCCACTCTAGTTGTGGGAGTGGCAACGGATGGTGGCGTCCTGCCTCCTAAGTACAGGAGGTTTATAGCCGAAGCCCTTAAATCCGGTTTAAACGTCGTGAGCGGGCTTCATGAGTTTCTAAGCGACGATCCGGAATTCGCCAAGCTCGCATCGAAAAACGGCAGATCAATAACCGACGTCAGGAAGATGTTCAGGGATCGAAAAGATGTATTCACCGGTAAAATTCTTGATGTGAGGGCGAAGAAGATTGCGGTGCTCGGAACTGATAGTGCGGTCGGTAAACGAACCACCTCTGTTTTTCTTTCCGAGAACATGAAAAAAAGGGGAAACACCTCAGAGATGATCGGCACTGGCCAGACCTCCTGGATGCAGGGATTCAATTACACAATTGTCCTGGATGCGATTATTAACGACTTTGTTGCAGGAGCCCTGGAAAAAGTCACCGTGGATGCCTGGAACGATCTTCATCCAGACTATATGTTCCTTGAAGGTCAGGGTTCCGTCTTGCACCCCGCTTACCCAGGGAGTTTCGAGATAATCGGTGCACTTCATCCAGATGCAATAATATTGCAGCATTCTCCTAAACGCCTGTATTATGATGGTTTCGAGCAGTTCAAGATACCGCCTCTTGAAAAGTACATCCAGATACTCGAACTCTTATCAGACAAGAAAGTCATTGCGATCGCGATCAACCGCGACGATATGACAGACAGGGAGATGCATGATTATATGGAGATGGCGGAAAAGAAGTATGGGATACCAGCATTCGATCCGCTTGGAAATTTGGATCAGGTAACTGCATACATACAGGATACCCTTGGGAAGTGATTAAACGCCTGCTGAATATCTCGAACGTGTTGCATTAATAGAAAGGATAACAGTTTCTCGTCCGCAGATTGCAAAGAGAAGGATCAGCTCCAATATTGTGATCGATTCTCAAGGCGAGCGGAATGAATTTGAGCTAATTTTCTCATACAGGGAAGATTTACAGATATCTGAGAACCTAGCAGGTCTAATACTGACAATGCCTGTCATAAACTTCATCTACTTCGCAAAGGAACTCATTCTGGACTTCGACGTTTCGCGCACGGATATTTCCCAGTTGGAGGCATTCATCCGCATAAACAACAGGGAAGTATTTGTAAATGCAATCTGCAGAAGAAGGTATGATTTCTATAAGGCAGAGGCTGTCCCCACACCCGAAGAGATCACCGAGGACAATGCAAATGGCCTTACTAGGCTGATTGCTAAGAAGATCATTCCTGATTCGCCCGAAAAGAAAGCCTACATGAATAACGGGAAAACTGCAGTTCTGTCAAGCGGTGGTAAAGAGAGCCTCCTGACATATTCCATCCTGAAAGAGACCGGCTTCGACGTTCATCCAATTTTCTTCAACGAATCGGGTGCCCACTGGAGAGCTGCAAAACCCGCATTTGATTCCTTCACGCTGAACAATCGGAACACAACGAAGGTGTGGTCGAATGCAGACAGGTTCTACCGATACTGCTTAAGCCTTCTCCCATTCCTTAACCAGGCAGTGATAAAGAAGAGAACAGATACATACCCGGTACAGTTGTTCACATTTCCAGTCTACATAATGTCTATGGTACCCGTGCTTGTATCCCGAGGAATTCCAATAGCATTCATGGGCAACGAGTTTGACGATCCAAAGGACATGCCACCGTTCCATGGAATCAGGCATTACCACGCAATATTCGATCAGACGCCTGTTTTTACAAACATGATGTCTTCCTACCTGCTTTCAAAAGGCTTCAACCTCACCATATCATCTCTTGTATATCCAGTCACAGCAACAATAGTTGAGCGGATATTGATGAGGCGATATCCAGATATATTCGCGTTACAGCGTTCCTGTCATTCATGTTCATCCTTTGATGGACAAATATTACCATGCGGAAAATGCTCCAAGTGCATGGGCATCATAATGCTCATACTTGGGTCCGGCGGAGATCCAGGCAGGATTGGATATAAAAAAGTTGATGTCGAGAACGCAAAGATCAGTTCAGGCAAGCTCCGCCTTGATTCGGATGAAATTGAATATCTCTATTCTGTCAACAAGGTTGATTCTCATGTAACTGGAATTCATGTGCTCTCCTTCGAGGAATATCCGTTTTCAATTATCCCTGAAAGAATCCGGCATGCCGTATTACCAATATTTGTGCAATATACCTCCGGTGTCTATGCCCTTGATAATGGTGTCTGGAAGCTGACTCAGAAATATGATTCCATAATGGCCTGAAGCTGTTCCTGGCTCTCGGCAGTTGCATATTCAGCTAACGGCTCTGCATTAAGGGAAAGAAAACTGTGCCCCCAATTGAATTTTGCCATGAGTTGTTCAGCAAGTTCGATGTAACCTATGATGTAAAGCGCAGAGCAAACGGCCTCTGCTGATGAAAGTATATTTGGTTTACCATAATTGACCGGGTTTGCTGCAAGGAGTGTCGGAAGCTTCCTCTGCCTCCTGTAAACTCCCCTTTCCAGTCGTCCGGGGTTGCTCCAGGATCCATCGAGGGCGCAGACACCGCATCTCTCTATCGAGGGCCTGTCGGTCCTGAGAATATATGCCTCAGCGAAAGGGTTCAGCACAATGGAGCATCCAATCCTGCTTTCAGGTACCTGTTCTGCCAGACCAAGTCTCTGAAGTTTCTTCATCGTTGATTTCTTTGGGTCGTCCTCGCCGTAGTATACAAACCTTACAATGCCTGATCGCAATATCTTACCAGATATGATTTCGATTAATTTAATTAGCCTCTGAATGCTATCACAAGATGCATTACATAGTTATAACGGGTGGAGTGATATCCGGGCTAGGGAAGGGGACTATTACTTCAAGCCTTTCCCACATTCTCTCCAATTCCGGGCACAACGTTTCTGCCATGAAGATTGATCCGTACATAAATTACGATGCAGGCACAATGAATCCTTACCAGCATGGTGAGGTCTTCGTGCTTGAGGACGGCGGGGAAGTAGATCTGGATCTGGGAAATTATGAGCGCTTCCTGGACAGAAACCTTGCCACTGACAACAACATAACAACGGGAAAGATCTACAGCGAGGTAATTCGCAGGGAAAGGGAAGGGAAGTACCTTGGCAGTACCGTCCAGATCATACCACACATCACAAACGAGATAAAAAGGAGGATAAGGACCCTGGCGCAATCTGATTCAGCCGATATATTGCTAATTGAGGTCGGTGGAACAGTGGGTGACATAGAATCAATGCCCTTTCTGGAGGCACTCCGGGAACTCAACAGGGAGGAACCAAGGAATTCCGTTCTTTTCTGTCATGTTACGCTCATACCTGAGGTTGGCGCGAGCAGGGAACAGAAAACCAAGCCAACGCAGCACAGCGTCAATGAGTTAAGGGGAATCGGTATCCAGCCGGATATCATATTCTGCAGGCTCAAGGGGCAGCTTTCAGACGAGTCAAGAAAGAAGATTTCCCTTTTTACTGATGTTCCTGAGGCAGGAATAATAGGGGTACCGGATGCAAAGAGCCCATACTGGGTCCCTGAAATCATGAACAAGCAGGGCATCCTGCAGTATATCGATAACTATTTTGGAATGAAGCCATCCACCTTCGCAGATCCTTGGAAGAAATACAAGGAGAACATTGATAAAGTCAGGGAAAGCGTCAGGATAGCCGTTGTTGGCAAATATACGCATCTTCTTGATGCCTACATGAGCCATAAGGAGGCATTCACCCACGTCACAGGAGTAACTGGGATAGGGGTCGACCTGGTATGGTTGGATTCAGACAGCCTGAAAGAGTCCACAAATGATCTGGAAAGCGTAGACGGCATACTTATTCCAGGCGGCTTTGGCTACAGGGGCGTGGAGGGAAAAATTATAGCATGCAGGTACGCCAGGGAGCACCAGATCCCATTCCTGGGAATCTGTCTCGGTTTCCAGGCTGCAGTTATTGAATATGCACGAAATGTTCTTGGAATGCAGGATGCAAACAGTACCGAATTCGATCAGAACACCAAGTATCCTGTTATTGATCTGCTTCCCGAGCAGGAAGGCGTATCCGATATGGGTGGAACAATGAGGCTTGGTGCAAAACCTGTTACTGTGAAGGAGAATACTATCGCGCATGACATTTATGCGACTGATCATATTTCAGAGAGGCACAGGCACAGATATGAGGTGAACCCGGGATATATTGAAAAGTTCGAAGATTCCGGCATGCATTTTTCCGGCGTGGACGATGCAAACATACGCATGGAAATACTTGAATTGAAGGGAAGGAAAAACTTTATTGCAACACAATACCATAGTGAATTTAAATCCAGGCCATTATTTCCGTCACGTGTCTATAAATACCT
>JAKATM010000082.1 GCA_021818765.1 Thermoplasmata archaeon
AAAGGAACCCCTAAACATGGACAAAGGAGTTAACTCCCTTCATGTCACTGCCTTTGACGATGAATTCTCCAGCAGGTACCAGAAAGTCCTCTCTTCATCTAAAGAAGGGTATCTTCCATACGACGGCCTTGATGCATTTACATCGAGTGATCTGGTCAATAAGATAAAACTATCTCTGAGATCGGCAATATGCATTTTTGGCATACCTATCGAAATGGATGTGATAGCGTCGGTCTTTGGCGCCATCCGCCTTGGATGGAAACCATTCCTGATTTCTGATGCATCATCGTCTGTATCAGAAAGAATCTTTTATGAGTCTGTCGATATAATGTCAAGAGTTGCGACAATCATAGATTCCAGGGATATGATGAAATCCTGGGGGGATATTTGATGAATAAATCAAAGATTATACTTATTGGCGGGGTTCCCGGAGTAGGCAAGACATCTATCTCAGGTTACATTGCTTCCAAGCTAGGAATAAACATTGTTCTGTCTGGAGATTATCTTAGGGAGTTTCTCAGGGCATATTCTTTTGAAGATAAAGATTCAATGAAATACAGCGTGTATGATTCCTGGAAAGATTTCGGTCCCATGAATGAGGATAACATCATTAAGGGGTATTTGAAGCAGGGAAACTTGCTCTGGAAAGGATTGCACAGACTTATCTCAAGGGCAATTGAGAATGGTGAAAGCATGATAATTGAGGTACTATACTTCATGCCTCAATTCTTCCAGGATTTTTCGAACCAGGACCTATTTCCCCTTTATCTCTATATATCGGATGAAGAACTTCATGCAAGGAGGTTAAACGAAAGGGGGGAATTCACTCATTACAATTCGCCCGGCAGCAGGCTCGTATCCCATCTTTTTGAATACAGGTCAATAATGACGTATACATTGCGAAACATTAATGATGGCAGCATCATGGTCTATGATAATCTCGATTACAATAAGACCAGGGATGAAATACTGAAAAAGGTAGGTGACTTCGCTGGACGCATTCCTGATAAGTGAATTCATGGCCAAGGGAAAGAGAATTTATTCGAAGCTTAGCGAAAAGGGCTTGATTCAGCCTCTTCCACAGGTAGAACCGCAGTCTGAAGACGGGAAGATAACATTCGGCTCCGGGCATCCTGTCAAGGCAATCGAGAAATTTATAGGATACTTCAACCCAGAGATGAAGATTGCCTATTCGCCTTCTCTTTCTTTCTGCACAGATTTTTCCATTACGCGATCATATTGTCTCTATATCAAGAAAGATGGTCATGATCTGGTACATCTTGATGGTAATTATTCAGAAGAACGCACTGCCACAGCGAAAAAGGCACTTGATATTTTCAGGCAGATAACAGGTATAAGAGGATCCTTCGTTTTCTATGTGGAAAGAGAGAGGAAATACATAAAGGCAAAAGGTATGAGTGAATCATCATCCGTTGCTGCGGCAGTTGCCCGTTCGCTTGTGTCGAATATTTATGGATCAAAGGTAAAAGGTATAGAGCTCATGACTTCCAGATTTGCGAAGTTTGTCTCAGGTTCCGGTACGAGATCTTCAGTAAGCGGTTTGTCGCTCTGGACATCTTTTCCGGGAATAGAGGAAAAAGACTGTTATGCCCATCCCCTTAAGTTTGATCCCAGTGCTGTTAGCATTGCCGTATTCCCTAAATTTGCAAATTTTTCAACCAACCAGATGCATGAAGCTTCCGTCAACTCACCACAATATCCTGCCTGGCTGGAGAACAAATATTCCAGCATTGAAAGGCTTATAGACAATGATTTTCCCGTCGATGCCCTCATGTCAAGGGCAGAGGAGGAAATGCTGAACCTGAACTCACTCCTGATGTCGGTTGGCAAAATACTTCAAACAGAAGATTCATTGGCCCTGATTGAGAGAATTGTTTCCTTCAGGAAGAAAAATCCAGGTCTCTATTTTACTACTGACACTGGACCAAGCGTCCTGGTCATGTCACGTGACAGAAAATTACTCGAGGAATTCCTGGAGAGTGAAAGCGATTACTACATCCGTGGTAGGATAATGGACAAGAATGTCCAGCACAATTCAGATCCTTTCAAGGAACGGGCGAGAGGTTTCTTCTCCGATTTCATGAATCTGAGCATATGAATATTCCGGATCTTTACTCCGAGATACCAAGGCTCACAGCCACCGAACTACATGTGGCCGAAAGGGTTGCCGGCATTGAGCATGTTTATGATTTTCTACCGGGAGGAGACTCTGGGAAGTCTCTGCTTCCATGGGCTAGAATGTCGCGTGCAGTTCTTGCAAGGGACAGCTACTCCTGCAGGATATGCGGAAAATCCTCACTGAAGACATTTACCTCCTCGGTAAAATCGAAAAATGTTCATCTTGATGTACAGGTCCATCATATAATCCCAAGGAAGGACTCTGGTTCCGACAGCTTCCTGAACCTGATCACGCTATGTGAATCCTGCCATCACAAAACATTCAAGAATGGATATGCAGGACTGCCAGCGATTGAGAGATCACTTGAGGACTTTACCACAAGAATGAGCTTTGCGGTTCCCGAAGATTATGCCATCAAGATTAATGGTAGCACAAGATGCAGGCTCATAGATCATGCCAGATCTTTAATGCCGGCATCAGGCGCATACGAGATCATAGAAATGGAAGGATCTGTCCTGGACGTCCCATCAGTTTCCGTAGAAATGAGCAAAATAAATGAATTTTCGAAATACTTCGAGAAAGAGTACGGGGCAAAATCCTATATTACAGTCAGGGCCACAGGCACAAGGACAGGTATACTGAGGATTTTCATAGATTCTGAAGGGAAGCCGGTGCTCTAACTTCACCTGCTCATAGGATAATACGTTCCGGATCCACGTTTCTGCCAACTACTCCAAGATCGTTTATGTTGATCTTGTCGCCTGAATAGAGAAGCGCCGTATCCTTTCCTTCCGTCAATGAGGAGGCGACCCTTCCTATCGCATCCCCTTTCAGGATTCCACTGCCACTTGTACCAGTGATGACAACAGCATTCATGGTTCTGAAAATATATGGATTCTTGTCTATGGTATTATATGAGTAATAACCGGCCCACTTTGAAGTAACTTTTGAGGCTTTCAGTTGAGGAAAATACGCTGTAAGTACAGGATAGATGCTTGACTCATAGAAATCCTGCTCAGCCTCAGGGTCCTCCACAAAAGAGAAATCCCTTCCAACATCATCTGATACGCCTATCCAGATAGATCTCTCCTTCAATGCAGGTCTGAGATATATCCCATGCGAGGGGAGGATTGTGAATGGCATCACACCATATCCAGAGAATGAATCCGTGAAAAGCAGTTTCTCCACGGCGGGACCAGATATCTGGAATATCTGCCTTTTCTTGGGTCTCTGGTGGCTGTCAACGCCAATTGGATCCAGCAGGTAGTTTGACCATGTATCGGTGGCAATCACGTACTTGTCTGCCAATAGCTGTCCGCTGGTGGTTTCAAGCGATCCGATGAATTTTTCCTGCCAGAGGAAAGGTTCCCCGGGAAAATCCAGTCTCTAAACCGGATCAAGGGATATCTTCTGAACGCTGGTGCCGAAGGAGAAATTCACGCCCATTTCCTTCAGTGCATTATAGTAAAAATCGCAGATGAGGTCTGGTTCAATGATCCCGCAGTTTACTCCAAAAAGCCCAAACTCAGCTGGATCCAGAGAAAGCATATCCGCGCTTTCCTTGTCTGGGTCGGCAATAGACATAGATTTCCGAGTTCATCCTTCTCAATTCTTCTCGTTCCCGGAATATTTCTTATGTTCCTCTCAAGTGCTCTGCCCCTCTCATTGCTTGCAGCAAGAAAGAGATACCCGACATACTTCATCCCAAGTTCATGATGCAAGTCCTCCTGGACATGTTTATAGAATGATATGGAAGATGAGGAGAGAAGGTGATTGATCCTGGAAGAAAACATGTCCCTGAAACCAGCCGCGCTCCTTCCTGTATTGCCCTGACCATATCCTTGGGCCTTATCTACTATGAGAATGTCGAGATCTGGATTATTAAGTTTGAGATAGTATGCGGTTGAAAGTCCCGAAATACCTGCTCCAACAACCACTATATCATACTTTTTCATGCATTTAGGATTCCTAAAATATATAAAAGGGAACTTCCTTAAACTATTATAAAGAATACGGTATTCTCCATTAACAACAAGGTAATTCGATGATAACTGCAGAGAACCTCACCAAGACATATGGCAGGAACCTTGTACCTGCCTTGAAGAGTGTCAGCTTTGAGATAAACGACGGGGAGATCGTGGGCTTTGCAGGCCTGAACGGGGCCGGCAAGACCACCACACTCAGGCTAATGTCTGGAATAATAGTTCCATCTTCCGGCAGCGTGAAGGTGGACGGTAAAGATATCGTCAGGGAGAAAATAGCCGCTTCGAGGAATCTCGCAATAGTTCCCGAGCTTCCTAACTTTGATATCACGCAGAAGGCAATTCCGCTTTTGCATTATTATGCCGGCTTTTACGGCATGGATAAAAAGGAGACAGATCAGAGGATCGAGACGTTGCTGAAGACTTTCGATATCTGGGATGCTAGAGACAAGAAATTGCGAACCTACTCGCAGGGAATGAAGAAGCGATTTTCGATTGTTTCTGCCCTTCTTTCTGATCCGAAGAACATACTGTTTGACGAAACACTCAACGGGTTGGATCCGGAGGGCGTGCGAAGTATGAGGATGCTTATGCTGGACCAGAAAAAACAGGGAAAAGCTGTTTTTCTCTCGTCGCACATTCTTTCTGAACTCCAGAACATCGCAGACCGGGTGATTATTATAAAGAAAGGCTCCATAATCAAGATACTTGAGAGGTCTGAACTTCCATCTCTGGGAGCAAGCTCAGCTAGAATCGTTGTTTCAAATCCCGATTCCAAGATGGTCGATATTCTCCAACAGTATGGCAATGTTGAGCAATCCGGCAACGAATTTATTGTCAGCGACCTGAAGGTATCTTACGAAAAAGCGGGGCTACTGAACGGTGATCTCGCAAGAGCCGGATACATTGTAACTAAGTTTGACATATCCGGTGAGGGACTTGAAAACTATTTTCTTTCACTTGTAGGTGGTTCCGGTGCGTGAGGGCAAAACCAGATCACTGGGCCGAGGATTCTTTTTCGACTTTCGTAAAACGGTAACCGGGAAATTCAGTATTGCCATGATTATAGTGATTATACTGGTTTCAGTTCTTGTGGGCCTGGCGTTTGGCTCAATCTCCGCCACAAGCTCGAATAACTCATTAAACTCCAATGGATACTACGAAAACGGTTCGCTGCATATTGTTGTGCTGGCAACAGATCAATATGGAAATGCGATCTCTAGCCTTCCGATCAGTGTAGGTTATAACGGTTCATATTTCAACGGTACCTCCGATTCCCATGGCTATTTCAATGCTTCAATACCTGTCACACTTAATCAGACTCTTATTCAAGCTCACGGATTTGAGTATTTTCAATACAACTATTCAAGCAGCACGGCAAACTTTGGATTTGCGGCATATGGAACAGTGTCTTATTATAATTCGACCAATTCGAAGATCAGTTTTATTAATGCTGATATGATAAATGTCTGGAGCGTCGCACAGAAATCAAGCAACACAAACAGGTCTATTGCAATCTTCTATGTCGGACCTGATGGATCAAAGGCACCAACAATGACCTTGTATGCAAATCCTGTCGCAAAGAACGTTCCTATAAATGTGCCTGCTCCCGGAACACGCATTTCAACGAAAGGTTTGATAGACCTGGGTACTTACTCCAACTTTTCATATATCGTAATACCTGCAAATGTAGGCGCTCATAACGGAACTGGTACTTTTGAGTTGTACCTGGTAAATTCAACAGGTACCATCTATCAATCAACTGTACTAGGGCTTTACACGAATGTAAGCACATCTCAGGTGACTAGCGTCTTCATAGCGGTTATATCTGAGCTTTTCGCTTTCCTGATACCTTTGCTTGCTATATTCTCCGCTTATCTTTACTACGCTAAGGATAAAACGAACGGCACTATGGAATCAATTCTGTCAAGACCTGTGACCAGGGGCAGACTGATAACATCTCGTTTTCTCTCTAACGTCGTGGTTTCCACTATCGCCTTAGCGGCGGGCATTGCAGCCATAGACATTCTCAGTTCAAGATATACCGGGGTATTCCTGCCCGAATACCAGGTACTTGACATAATATGGGCGTATTTTGTCATAGCAACCGCATTCATCGGGCTTGTTTATCTCATAACGCAACTGACAAAATCGACAGGCTTGGTTCTTGGCATATCAATAGTTTTCTACATAGTCCTTGTTTTGTTCTGGTCCACTCTTTCATCCTTACTTCTTCCACTTGCACTGGGACTTGTTCCTGGTACATTACCATATTCTCATGCTTACATCATAATAAACTCATTTTCACCCATCGGGTACGCAAATCTGGTCACTACTTATCTTGAGGGCAGCATTTCTGGCATAGCCTTTTCTACAGTGGGAGTCTCGTTTGTTGAAATCCTGGTCGTGGGAATAGTTTGGCTCGTCGTTCCATTTGGTCTGGCGTTTACACTTGCCAGAAACAGGGACTGGGTAGCCTCCAACTAATCAATCTTTTCAATTTACTTTCCAATATATATGCGAGGCAGTCTGCATTTAAATTCATGATCAGTCGCCCGTAAGCCAACCTCTTCAGGGGTGGGAGGAATGGCTGTATCAATATTGTGCTTAAAACTCTCCATATAAAGTTGCTTCCAGATGATAAACAGCGGGAAACGTTGGTCGATATCTTCATCAGATTCAACG
>JAKATM010000083.1 GCA_021818765.1 Thermoplasmata archaeon
CAATAGCATGTCTAATTGCAGGAAAGAATGAAAAGCAGATCGTTGAGATCATGCTGGAAAAGATAACCAGCCTGTATGGTTATGATCCCATCATATCCAATTTCCTCTCGTTCCTGAAAAGAAACAGGAAAGAGGTATTCCTGTATCTTCAGGATCCAATGGTGGAAAAGACATCCGACATAGCGGAACAGCATTTCTCTATACAGTCATGGTTGTTCGAGCACAGGTTCAAGACCAAGGAAGGATTGTTGAAAACATCCTTCTGGTACCATCACTATCTATCAACCGATAATTGACAACGTCATCAAAACGCAGGCAGGGAGTAAATAGCAAAAATTGGAGCGGGCTCGGGGGGATTTGGACCCCCGATCACCGACTTAGAAGGACGGTGCCTTATCCAAACTAGGCCACGAGCCCGGCACTGTATGATTTATAATCAATTTAAGTTTTCTTGAAGAATTTACATTTTGCCATACTTTAGGGATACACAAGTTGAGGCAGCTTTTCCTTGAATAAGCATGCATTTTTTTACTATTAGGTAGATGCAGGATTTCAGATTGCTCCAAAGGAAAAGAATAAAGCTTTATCCAGACTGGACATAGCAAGTCGTGAAGGCTAAGTTTACTGTTTCTATACAGCTTCCAAAAGTGGCTTATGCAGACACAATCAGTGCCATCACGCCAGAAGTGGGAAAGGTTGTGGGTAGATCCAGGGAGTGGATTGAGGAAGATAAGGATAATTTGTACTTTTATATACAATCCCCTGATACAGTCTCACTAAAGGCCAGCCTGAGTGCATTCGCAAGGCAGGTGTCACTGGTAGAGAGAATATCTAAGGAGGTAAAGTAATTGGATAACCCAAGCAATATGATTCAGAACAAGATTAAGCAGGCACAGCAACTGGAATTGCAAATTGAACAGTTAATGAACCAGAAGTATCAGCTCGATACAAGAGTCAAGGAACTGGAAAGGACACTGAAAGAACTGGAATCTGTCAAGCCGGAAAGCGCCGTATACAAAGCAGTAGGACCGATTTTATACAAGGTAGAGGACAGGAAGAAGCTTGTCGATGATCTGGAAGAACAGAAGGAACTCAGTTCTGTGAGGATAAAGACGCTCGAAAAGAACCAGAGGACCCTGGAAGAAAAATACAAGGAACTTGAAGCTTCTCTCAAGAAGACATATCAGGAAGCAAAAGGTAGTAACTAGTGGTTACAGACGTACAAGGAAGAAAACCTGATTCTACGCTGCCTCTTGCAAGGGTAGGGGTAAAAGGACTAAAATTTCCCGTAATAATAAGAAGAGGAAACCGGGAAATAGTGCTTTCGGCGACATCAGAGGTGTTTGTGGATGTACCAGGAGATCGGAAAGGGGCTGATCTTTCTGAGATCACAAGATCAGTTTCGACGCTAGTACTAAAGAACAGGGATTTTGAGGGAATTGAAAACATAACCTCCCAGGTCTGCGCCTTAATTTTAGATAAATTATCCTATGTTACCAGGTGTGAGTGCACCATGCAGGCAGACTATTTTGTAAAATCCGGTACTTCGGATGATTTTTCGCTGAACATATCAACGCTCATCGGAGAGACGAAGATGACCAGAAGCGGTGAAGAGCAGGATTTCATTAGCATCACAGTACAGGGAATTAATGCTTGCCCATGCACAATGGAAAAGGAACGAAAAATGCTCAAGGAAAAATTCCCTGAATACTCCCGGGCAATAGATGCCTTACCAATAATAACGCATAACCAGAGAAATAGGGTTATGATAAAAATTCAGAATACAAAGAGGAAACAAGTTGACGCCGACTCACTGATTGCAATTGCTCAGAACGTTGTTGGTCAACCGGTTTCGATAGGTGTTAAGAGCGAAAACGATGCCGACCTGATCCTGAGACAGCACTTGAAGCCAATGTTTGTCGAGGATGTAGTCCGTGAAATTGCAAAAAAACTTAAAGAAGAAATGCCGGGAATAGATCCCGAAGCAATAATCACAATCAGTTCAGAGAGTGAGGAAAGCGTGCACCCGCATAATGCGTTCGCTGAATTCTCCGGCAAATTTAAGGATATTTGATATCTATTGCTTCTTGATATCAGACAGCCTTTTTATCATCTTGACCACAGACTGAACTGCATCCTTGGCGGATTCTATGCGGGCCTGTGCCTGCAACCTGGTTTCACCCGGACCAGAGATTCCAAGCGATACAGGCTTGGAGAATTCAACTGAAAGGTCTTCGATTTTCCTTGCAGCGTTATTCATTATGACCTCATCGTGATCTGTTTCGCCCTTGATCACCGCACCCAGAGTCACAACACCCTCAATCTCTTTAATTTCAAGAAGTTTCTTGACTCCGAGAGGTATATCAAAGGTACCGGGTACCTTGAGTACCTTGTGCACATCGGCGCCAAGGAACTTAGCTTCCTCTTCAGCCCTCAATAGCATGTTCATCGTTATGTCATAGTTATATTCAGACACCACAATACCAATTTTCATTTTACCACCTAGTGATATATTCCTTCCCTTGTATCAACCGAACCTGCATCTGCAAAACCCTGCCTCAGACCTTTTCCTGCATTGTCCTGAAGCCTCTTCGGCCTGAAGAGAAGGTCATACGCGTTGATGGCATGTTCCCTGGAGCGTGAATCCATGAGCCAGGCCAGTTCCCTGTCATCAGAGGCTTCCTCTTCATGAACGAAAACTTCAATGATGTGTGTCATCGTTTCTATCTGAACGCGAGAAAGTCCTTCAGATGCAATCCTGGCGCTCATCTTATCAAGCTTCTTGCGACCGGGCATACCTAATGCAATGACTATATCGCATCCTCTCTCAACTATCAGTTTTTTGCATGCGACAGGGAGGTCTTTTATACCTGGAACAGTGTATCTCTGGATCTGGAAGCCTGTTCCAATTGATTCAAGCTCATCTATAGCAGACTTCGCCATGTCAAACCTGGCAAAAGTCGTATCGGCAATCCCGATCTGTTTCATATTCTATCCTCAATAATTTGCAAAAGCTTCTCCTTTATCTCAGAGGATCCTTTGTATGTCGAGTTACTGTACCTGGATATCCTGACAACTCTGACATTTAATCCCATTTCCGAGCACTTTCTCTTGACATCGTCTGGATCAAATGATTGATCATAACCAAGAGTTATGATGTCTGGCTTTACCTCCGAGACGGTTGTATAAATATCCCCTTCATGGCCAAGAATTGCATGATCCACAAGTCTCAGCTCCTTTACCAGTTGAAGTCTTGCTGATTCGTTAAAAACCGGAGTTTTACCTCGTTTACCTGCAGTTGAGTCCCGAGCTACTACAACAACAAGTTCTTCACCTAGCTTTTTAGATTCTCTTAGGAAATGAATATGCCCGAGATGCAGAATGTCAAAGACCCCCGTAGCCATTACCCTTGTCATGAGACCACTCGTCGATTATAGTTCGTCCCTCTATAAATGTTATCGAATGGCTAGAAGCATACTGCTTAGCTTCATCCTTTGTCATGGATCTACCGCTGTTTGAGAGCATTTCAACCATGGCTATTGACGGAATAAGGCCAGCACGTTCAACAAGATAAGTGCCAAGTTCGGTGTGTCCTCTCCTCTGGGCAAAATAACCTGCCCTCGCAATAAGAAGGAAGACATGGCCCGGCGACCTGAACCTTTCTGCAAATACGCGCTGCGCAGATCCATTAAGGTTTCCCAGTTCTGAGAGATAACCAGATATACCTGAAATAGTCGCTGCCCTTTCAATATCGCTAATCCCGGTATAGTTGCTGCGAAGATTGACGCTGAATGAAAATGCGCTGCTGA
The DNA here is from genome assembly GCA_021818765.1 of Thermoplasmata archaeon. Classification (GTDB taxonomy): domain Archaea; phylum Thermoplasmatota; class Thermoplasmata; order Thermoplasmatales; family Thermoplasmataceae; genus UBA582. The sequence continues at coordinate 3,810 of JAKATM010000083.1, forward strand.
CATCATACCCGAGATCGGTATTTCTGAAGAGTCCGGAAATACCACCGTATCTTGAAAGAAAATCATCCATGTAAGGCAGGGAAATCTTCTCAGCTTCCTTCTCCCTTATTGTAACGCATATTAGGCCGCCACCATCCTGTCTCATCTGTCTTATGTACTCAGGCGTGATATACTGGGAAGCAACCATTAGATCGGTTTCGCCCTCTCTCTTCTCGTCATCAAAAACGAGAATAGGCTTCCCGTGGCGAAGATCTTCTATTACATTTGTAAGCATAATGCTGTATTCGTAGATTATGTATAATTGTTTTGGTAGCTACTAAATTATTGGTACTCATATTAATTAAAGTAGAAACGATCTTATGGCGTGGAAATCAGGAGGTTCCTGCCAGGCGATGTGGACCAGATCTGTGACCTTGAGAAGAGGGCATTTGGCGTCGGTGCATATAGCAGGAGTATGATTAAGAAGATGTTTGGCGCTCAGGGAGTTATTGATTTTCTGGCTGTTGATGGACATCGTGTACTTGGATATGTTTGCGCGCTTCCAATCGATGAGTCTTCCGCTGATATTGAGAGCATAGCCATAGACCCCAGCATGCACCGATCTGGGCTTGGGACCTTGCTTTACAACCGAGTGGAAAGTGAGCTTTTAAGAAAGGGATATCGTGTCGTCATTCTGGAAGTGAGGGAAAATAACATGCAGGCGATTAATTTCTACAAAAAACATGGTTTCAAGGCAACCGAGTTCCTTCAGAATTATTATAAAATCCCGGTGGATGGCACCAGGAATGCCTACAGGATGAAGAAATTCCTAGATCTCTGATTATGGCCTTGTGAATTTAAGGCCATAATGGTATTCACCGCCGTACACTTTCTCAACAAAAATAAAATGTGCATCTACAAACATGGCCTGGCACTTTTCTTCTGGTATCCTAATGTTTAAAGGTGGTCCAATATCGGTCTGGACGTTTGACCAGTCTATGTTTACAATGAAACCTCCCGGCTTGAGCACCCGATACATTCTTACAAGGAAACCTTTTGGATCTTTCAGGTCGTGAAATATGTTGGCTAAAAAAACAAGATCAAAGGATCGCTCAGGGAAATAGATTCGTTCTGCGTCGCCGACAACTAACCTTACAGTTCTTGCAATATTCTGATCGAGAGTCAAGAGTCTTTCCTTTAGCATTCTAATCATTTCCGGGTTTGAGTCTATCGCCTGATAGGTCCCTCTTCCATTCTGAAGCTTGACAAGGGGGAGAGTGAAAAACCCTGGGCCGCAACCTATTTCAAGAATGCTTCCGCCGAGGTCGCCAATGCCACTTACTATCTTGTCTGCGTCTTGGTATTTATAGCGTTCCTCGGATAATAGGTGAAATTTTGCTGCATCTGCTTCCATTAATATCTTAAGGCATACTTAGATAATAAACCATCGTAATTACTAATACTTTCCTTTAAAGCTGTAAGGAAACAGGATTTAACCAAACAAAAGGATAGAATCATGTCATTTATTATTGATGAATCTGGAATTACTGAAAGCCGGACAGGCTTCAGTCGGGCCAGATGTCCTGACAGGTTCCCCCTGCTTCGCTTCCAATCCGCACCCCTCCAGCACCCGAAGTTCTGGATACCGTTGCTCCCTTCCGGTCCTGGCGGATTTTCCAGATAAACCATGATCATGTTTTCCTTTGAAAACATGATCATTGACCTTGGGTCCAGAGGAACAGAGTGTCACAAGTTCCACAGGGCCTGGCAGAAGTCTGGTTGACCTCCCGAAGCCGTCGCCCCCGCGTATAGACTTCGGGTAACAGAAGGTGCCTAGCCCTCCGGCCTAGTCCGGCTTAACGAAATAGGAAGCTTTGTTAATAACCTTATTCAATGGTCAAGAATAAACAACATGGATAATCAAATATACAGCTGCTAGCGGGCCTTCCCGCTATTCAGGCTTTAACTCTTTAGGCATAGAATGTCCGTCATAATGGTTAATATTTGTGAATTGTTGTAATAAGTAATATATAGTAAGTTTACTTTACTTATGAAAAGTAAACTTGACAGGTGTAATTAAATGGATAGAAAATTGAAAATTGCTTTAACCGTAGCTGTGATTATTGTACTTGTAGCATCCTTCTTTGTGTATGATACTACGCAAAAGACTGCAGCGCCTGCTAGCGGACCTATTACTGTGCATGACTCCTTAGGCAGGGCAGTAACGTTTAACCATACAGTTACAAGAATAGTTTCGATAGATCCTTCGGCAACAGCTACCCTATATGCCCTTGGGGCTTACCATGATCTTGTTGGTGGAAATCAATTCGACTGTTATCCACCAAATGAGTCACTTCCTGATGTTGGGGACAGCTATGGCGTTAATCTCGAAGATATTGTTAATCTCTCTCCCCAGGTTGTTCTGCTCTATGGCGCGACCATGCCATCATATGGTACCCAGATTTTGAACCTCGGTATTCCCGTGCTAGTAGATAATCCCAACAGCATAATACAAATCGAACAGGAGACGACAATGCTGGGCATGATTACAGGCACAGTGAAGAATGCTTCTCTGATCAACAATTGGATGAATCAGTCCCTCAATGCAATAAATCAAAGTGTAGCCTCGCTTTCGTCCCAGCCCGAATATTCTGCTTTCTACTACCTTTATGCTGGCGGATGGACGGCAGGAAATGACACATTTATCGGGCAAATAATGCAGTACGCGCACCTGAAAAATATTGCAACTGCACAGGGTTACTATGAAATGTCAAGCGGTCTGATTGCAGAGGATAACCCCCAAGTCATACTGCTTGATCAGTACGTTAATTTCTCAGCGGTAACAACAGCACCATATAATGAAACTTCAGCATTCTTAAACGACAGGGTTGTTTCCGTCGTAAATGATAGCTTCATAGACTATCCAGATTTCAGGGTAATTTATGGCATTGCATGGGTTCTTGACAGCGTATATCCAACATTTGTATCTTTGCCTGCGTTCCCGATTCACCT
>JAKATM010000084.1 GCA_021818765.1 Thermoplasmata archaeon
AAAGGATGGTATTTAAAAATTAGTTATCATTTATAAGTGAAGCACTCGTCATTTTTTCTTCACGTAGTATGTAGCAGACATAACCGCTGCAATGACCAGGAACGGCATCGCAATCAAGTTTTGATAGTTCACATAAAGCAGACCAAGATCTATGTTCGGCCCAAGATCGGTGTTTGTTGACAATAAGTCAACTGCTAATATCACTCTCTGTGAAATATTTCCGGTGGATACAAACGAGGCATAGTAGCAAGAATGTATTAATAATCCAGAATAAGAACTGTAGGATTTGTTTAGGAAAGAGATTATATTGCTACTTCGGTGGTGTAGGGTTATTGTATCAACCTTAATGGCTTCTTTATTACTGGGAGAATTGGTGCCAACAAGCAACATTTCCCCTGTTGAAAGCGAACAAACGTAGCCGTTTTCATTTGTACTGCTACTTTTATCATAAGGGGGTAATTGACCTTCGTTAAGATAGTTAAGATCTGTCAGGTTTACAGTAAACCTCGTGCATGCATTTGAAAAATTGCTGAAACTTAAGTTTATAGTAGCATTGCATATGTTCTTTCCACTTGTAGCATTTGTAAAGTTTCGTAACACAGAATAACTGATCGTATTAAAAACAAAATCGTGTATCTTGTATTCACATAATTCAGCATTACAAGTGATGTTCTCGTGTCCATCTCCTATTGTGCACCTCTTTGCAATCTCGAGGTATTTTGAGCACGATCCATTGAATAACCAGTGTGGCGGCCCAGTGATAGAATCGAACGGGGTTTCAACCTGGTATCCTTGATCTGACCACACCTGATTAGTAACACGTAACTGCAAGCTCAGGATCGCGATGACAGCTAGGGCGACAAATAGGATCATTCTCCTTTTCATCTGAGTCAATATTGCTACCGCATTATAAAAAAGTAAGCACACTAGCGTTCGCACATGTTTCCTAGATGACTTTTTTGTAGAAGCCTCTTCAACAGATTAGAGGCGAAAACCCAACCAACTCAGGCTAGGGAGGATGTGACCTGATCTTTATCTCTTTAGAATGGGTTTAGTCAGTTTCATATAATGCTTTGCAATAAACCCTTGAATGACACAATTTCAAGGTAAAAGTCACAAGAAGTTCACCGGAGGCAAGAGAGTTGCAAGCAGAACGAAGAAGAGACATGAACTGGGACGCGAGCCAACCTTGCCTAGAACTGGTCCTCAATCAAGATCGATACTGAGAACTCACGGAGGAAACATGAAGGTAGTCCTCAGAAGGGCAGAATTTGCCAACCTGTACGTTCCTGCAGAAAAAAAAATGTACAGAGCTCACATAGTAACGGTCAAGTCTAATCCCGCTAACCCGCATTACGTTCAGAGAAATATAATGAATCTTGGCACAGTCATTGAGACTGATAAGGGTCTTGCAAGGATCACTTCACGCCCAGGACAATCCGGCATAATTAATGCTGTCCTGCTATGAAGATAACACTTTATTCAGCTTATTTTAACGCAAGCCTGACGCGCAAGCAGGGAAGGAGAATTTCATCTGCCGCATCAAAAAATTTTGACGACAAGAAGCTTCAGGAGATACTGCGTGGTCTTCAGGTAAAATTTGACACCAGGGAAGGCAGGTATCCAAGAGCTTCCTGGCTGCCGTCACTGATATATGATATTGAGAGCGACATGCACAAGACCACGCTTATCAAGACGATCGAGAGGAAGCTTTCCTAGAGTTGCCTCTTTTCTTGACTGCATAATATTGAAGGGGGTGTCTGAGCCACTCCTGGTGGCATAGTTTATCATCTCCCCAGTAACAGACATGATTCGATCGCAACACCTCGCACTTTGGAGGTGAATATTCTGTCCCAGAGATCTGTCCTGTTACATGATCAACCTGGTATTCAGTGATTCTCTGGTTAAAATCAGGTGCTGTCTTGAACAGGGACATTATTTCCGGGTTCTGCATTCCTATCTTATGGAGAAAACTTACCATTGTAAACCTTGCCATGTGCGGAAGGTTGACACCGTCTCGAACTTCGATGAGATATTCCTTTATGCAGGGTGGGAAAAGTGATTGATCAACGGATCCAAGATCGGTGGTCCTCTTTCCCTTGATTGCAATCCACTGATCTCCAATATATTGGACAAGTTCATGAAGGTCGCCAAGTATCTCTACCGGAACGGTCGTATTCAGCGAATCATAGAACTCCTTTATACGTGTGACAAAATGCTCCCTCAGGACTTTGGACAAGACGGACTTGTCTAAATATACCCAGCCATCCTTGATATCCTGGAAGGCGAGCCTGTATCTAGGGCCTGAGAGATGTGAATTCGACCTGATAAAATCGAGGGCCAAAACCCTGAAGATCTTACCTTCAACCCTTTCCACCCTCATCCCGAGGCTCATAGATGCATCCTCGACCATGTCTGGGTTGAAAGACTCAATCATGTGCTGATACATGTCCCTAACGGTTATGGAGAACCTTGAGAAGAGGGAGTTATCGTTGACTGCTCTTAAAAGCCAGAGAGATAACGCAAGTGATTCTGGCGTAATATGATCCTGTTTTGTAGGTTCCTCCTTTACCAATGAGTAAAGGATGTTCGTAGCCTCGGCTCTTGTCTCACCTGCTGCCGCATCAAACGACGTACACTGGTGCTTTGCCCATTCGGGAGTATGCATCTCCGCCTTCAGGAAACCGAGCCTTGGTGAAGAGATCATAGCTCTATGAGATCCCTGGGAGCATTTGTGAGAAGCGTGAATCCATCCTTTGTTACGAGAACGTCGTCCTCTATTCTTACTCCTCCGACCTTTGGAACGTAGACTCCAGGTTCTACCGTTACAACCATTCCTGCCTTTAAAGTGAAGTCTGCGCCGGATGAGAGGGCAGGATGATCATGAACATCCATTCCCAGACCGTGTCCGAGAGAGTGAATGAATTTACCCTTAAATTCGGTGGAGTCAATTATGTCCCTGGCAATCTTATCGATATCCTTGCCATTCATGTTCTCCCTGATTGCATTCATGCTCTCCTTCTGCGCCCTCAGAACCGTTTCATACATTGAACGCTGTTTTTCAGTGGCCTTGCCGAAGACTGCTGTTCTGGTCACATCCGAGCAGTATCTCTTGTAAAGTGCCCCAAAATCTGTCAAGATGAAGTCACCTTTGTGCAGCTTCCTTTTTCCGGGAGTATAATGAGGCATTGAAGCATTCTCGCCAAAAGCGACAATCGTCGTAAAGGACGGTCCGGAAGCTCCGGCCTTCATCATTTCGCTTACAAGCATTGATGCGAGCTCATTTTCTGTCATTCCCTCCCTGACGTTTTCATAAACATGCCCAATAGCCTCGCAAGCAATCTTTCCTGCTTCAGTGATGCGATGCACCTCCTCGGGTGTCTTGAAGCGCCTGGATTCTGCAATCGAAGCGGAAACATCAATGAACGACTTCTCAGGTATCATACGCAGGAGTCCGGTGTAAATGGTAAGCGTGACTGAGGAGTAGTTAAGACCGACTGCATCCACACCTTTCAGATTCTCTTTTAGAAGATTCTCAAACTCACTTTTGCTCTTGTAAACCATGACCTCATGACCGGACGATCTCGCCGCTTCCTCCTCCAACTGTCCAGTAATGATTTTTATCGTGTCAGGGGTAGCTATCAGGGCGGAGCCTTCAAAGACTCCATTCTCTATGCCTGAAAGGTAGAAAAAATTCTTGTCAACCGCATTTTCGGATCCATTTACTATCAGTACGGTGCTGGTCTCCCTCGCAAAATCGAAAATCTTCTTCTCCATCATGAAAGAGCATTATATATGACGGCATAAACATTTGTCGCATGTTTAACAATATCAGATAGAGAAGGATTTATGCTGAATTGAGTAGTGTGATACGGTCTAGCATTCAACTTTTCTGCTGCCATGTAATGCCTGTTATTTTTTATAGAATTGTTTCTAATTAAAAAGGGTTTTTAATGATTAGCTGTTAAGCGTTCATGAAAATTACGAACAAAAGGAAATTTGTAATTTGTGCGGGGGTTGTGCTAATAGCTTCGATGTTTGTGTTTACCTCTTTTAGTATGTCTGTGTTTACGTCGTCAGAAAACTCTAATCAAGCGAGCACAGTCTCCTCATACAGCACGGTCGCACCAACTAAAACGCTCACCTCTCAGGACAAGTATCAGTCAATGGTATGGATATGCCAGTTCTGTGGCAGTCAGGTAAATTATACCAAGATGATTGAGAAATACCATAGTCTGATAACAGATCTATCGTTTGAAGATTATTATCTGGCATCAAATGAAACTTTTCAAAGCTTGGGGCTCAATCTACCTATACAACTTGCCCAAAGATACCATCTAAATACATTCCCGATGATCATTTCTGGGTCACCAGGTCAAATGCACATTCTCTTCACAGATAGTTCAGTTCAATCTGCATTCATATCAAGCGCTGTGAAGGCTGCTTTAGCCAATAATTTCACTGGTTATAATATTGATTTTGAAGTACCATACTATAGTGATTCGCATGCGGTGACGGAGTTTGTTGAAAACTTTTCAAACGCGCTGTTGGCTGTGGGTAAACAATTAACCCTTGATGTGATAGGCTTCTCTGGACCGTTCAGCCCAAGCGATTATGGATCAGCCTACAATTATTCAGCCTTGGCCAACACCTCTGTTTCCCTCATAGTGGTGGAAGATTATTACTCAATTGGAGACTTCTATACTGCAGTAAACTATTCTGTTAGTCATGTTCCTCTTGATAAGCTGATGATTGCAGTTCCTGACTACTCTTATTCATTCTACGTGAATGCTACGTCTAACTGCCCATTTCCAAACAACCTTGTCCCTCCATATGTAAATTGCTCCTTTAGTGGTATGTATGGTGCCCTAAAGTCTATTCTCCATAATGCGAGAAAGGATCATGCGAAGATATCAAGCCACTTCAGCGCATTTTATGGAGAGGCTTACTACGAGATCATATATCCTCAGAACAAGAACGTTGGGGTTGAATTTTACTACATAAACAACAAGGCAATGTCGCTACGCCTGGACTACCTTGAGAAGCTAAACATTGATATGGTAGCTATGTGGAGAGCTGGTGCAGTGGACCCTAACCTTTTCTCCGCAGTAAAAATGTATTATGTCCATACTACTTTGCACGCACTCGAGGAGACAATTTTACAGATGGTTATGAACATTGAAAACAACTATCCAATGATGATGTCTTCGAGAGAACTCTTTTAATTATAATTCGTAAACCATCTATTTTCATTTTTTTTATACGAAGTTGCTATCTGGACAGATAATTGAAGGACAAAAATCATAATTACTAAATTGCAGCAAAATTCTTGCAAATCGAATTATTTGATCTCCCAAAGAGAAATAGGCATTGAATGTGATCAAATCCAATTCGGTAGCATTCACTATAACGCATAAGATTTATATCGAGGATATTTTAGCAAAATTTTCATAGCTCGAAGCCTATTTCAGACGTTAATCTAGAACCTGTAAGTGTGGTCTCTCCATTCCGTCTGCTTCTTAGTCAGTGTAACAAGAAGTATGAAGAATGCAATCACCGAAGAAACGATCGATACCGCAGGTATTAAGAAAGAAACCTTTTCAATTCTTATACTGGTGAGTAAACCCTTAATCCACCATAAAAAGTAGACTGATAGAAAAAGCGGGTTCAGGGTAATACTGCCATAGATAGTAGTTGCTATCAAACCCAGCATGAATAAAAAGAATCCAACAGCAATACGGTTAGAGTATCTACGAACAAGCATCTCCTGCCTTGATGCCCACTTGTAGAATTTAATGTCATCATATGCATTGTAGCATACCGCTTTTCCATTAAAGCTTATCTTCTTACCTTTGCTCTTCAGGTAGCTTGTAGTCGTAACGTCGTCGTATATCTTGTCCCGCATGAAATCTCTGTAGTCTTCATCAAGAGTTTCGCGCTTAAAAGCCATAGATCCACCCCAGAGAAAGCCGCCTGCAGCTAAATGGCTGTCATATCCGATAATCCAGAAACCAGCCCTAATCATGTTTAACAAAGTATATTTAAGAGGAAGCGGCCATGAGAACGTGGTCACCGCATCGCTCTTTTCCAGGGGACCTACAATATTCGCCAGCCAGCCTGCACTCACTCTTATATCCGAATCTGCAAAAACTACTGCTTGTCCCGTTGATTCTTTTAGCCCTGTAAGCTGGGCAGCTACCTTGCCTCCACATTTGTTGCATTCTGTTGTTGATACTACTACGTGAAGACCAGCATCCCTGAGAACTTGAGCAGTTGAAGAATCGTCCGAATCTACGACGTATATTGTTTCGTAAGAATTGCCATACTTAAGCTGCTTGAAAGATTCCGCATTTTTCTCCCATTCAGGGTCCAGGCCTCGAGTCGGTATTATTATTGATACCGTTGGTGAATAATTTCCCTTGTTTGAAAAATATAATTGCTCTGTTATTATTAGGAAAAAAAGTCCCAGAAAGAGGAGTAAGACGACAATTTCATAGTAAAGAAAGATACTCATTGCAGTGTCTACTGAATCTTTCCGTAATTAAATATCTTGATCTTTGTTCTACGCATAACCATAACATTCAGCAGAAAAATAATAAAGGTAAAATGGTTAACACTTATGAATTGACCCTGGCATCAATTAAGGATGGGGTGTTGAACAGGATCCAAAATAACCTTGTGTTGATTGGAGCGCTATTTACGCTTGTCCTGTACCTGTCTGGAATCTTATTATTCC
>JAKATM010000085.1 GCA_021818765.1 Thermoplasmata archaeon
GAAGGCAAGGAATCTAACGCTGAAGGAGGGAGACACGATCAGCATTGATGGAACAAGCGGAACTGTTTTCAAGGGTAAAATAGAACTTGAAAACGCAAAAGGATCCGAGGATCTTGACACAATACTGACATGGTGCAACAGATACAGGAAGCTTGGTGTGAAGGCAAATGCCAACACACCGGAGGAGGCAAAGCTGGCAAGGGAAAACGGAGCAGAAGGCATCGGCCTCGCCAGAACAGAGAGGATGTTCCTCGGAAATGATCGCATTCAGATAGTAAGAAGCATGATACTTAGTACAACCACGGAAGAGAGGAAGAAGTATCTTGACAAGCTCCTACCAATGCAGCTTGCAGACTTCGTTGAGTTCTTCAGGGTTATGGAGGGATACCCAGTGGTCATAAGGTTACTTGACCCGCCGTTGCATGAATTCCTGCCGGACAAGGAATCTCTGATCAACGAGATCAATAACTTGCAGAACACCAGATCTCTTCTCGGTGGAAAGAAGGAAAAACTGGATCAGTTGAAGAAGCTGCTTGAAACAGTAAAGAACCTTGAGGAGTTCAACCCGATGCTAGGCTTCAGGGGATGCAGAATCGGCCTGCTGTACCCGGAGATCTATGAGATGCAGGTGAAGGCAATTATGGAAGCAGCGAAGCTTGTTGACGCCGAAGGACGTGAGCTTCTACCAGAAATTATGATTCCACTTGTTGGCCATCCAAACGAACTCAAAATTATCAGGGAAAGACTGGTTAAGGTGATTAACGAAACGCTTGGTCCAAAGAAGATCAAATACATGCTCGGTACAATGATAGAGGTCCCAAGATCCTGCCTTGTTGCAGATAAGATTGCAGAGTATGCAGACTTTTTCTCCTTCGGTACAAATGATCTCACCCAGATGACATATGGATACAGCAGGGATGATGCAGAAGGAAAATTCATATCAAAATACCTTGAACAGAACATCATCGAGTTTGATCCATTCAACACAATAGACAGAGACGGCGTGGGCGAGCTAATGAGGATAGGCGTGGAAAAAGGTAGGAAGACCAGGAAAGATCTGGAGATCGGTATATGCGGTGAACAGGGCGGGGATCCGCAGACAATTGAATTCTGCCACGAAATTGGCCTCGACTATGTTTCCTCATCGCCGTTCAGAATTCCAGTTGCCATACTTGTAGCTGCCAGGGCCAGCATCAAGTCCGAGAAGGCTGCCAACCAGTGATCAATCGATTGAGTTTGGTTCAGCATACACCTGGCCTCAGTTGAAGGCGGGAATGGAAAGCGTAGCTGGGACCATGATTCACACAATGGAGGAAACTGGACCCTTTTCCATCCTACGCTGAGGGCATCTTCAAAAATAATTTATGTATTCACATCCCACATCATGGGACCAGGGATTTTTGCAGATCATCTCATCTGTCAGGTTGCCCTTTCGCCATGCCTTAACATGCATTCCATACATGTGAGGAATAGCTGCTTGAGCATGTAGTAATTTATCCACATAGTTTATTCATGCAATAACGAGGAGATATCATAAACTTGCCCAGATCCAGGAATATCTTGATACGTTTTCGTGATGCTAAATTTAGGCAAAGTCAATAAACATCATAAGTCTGCTTGTGATACTGGTATAATGCCTTTTGATGATCTGCATGACTATGTTCAGTTTCTGGCAAAAAGGAACGACCTCAGGATAGTTAAGGACGAGGTTAGCCCTGATCTGGAGCTCACGCAGATCCTTAGCGAGGAAGAGCGTATAGGCAGTTCACACACACTCGTTTTTGAAAACGTAACTGGATCAAAAATCCCGGCTACCGGAAATCTCTTTTCCACTAATGAAAAGATGCTAGCGATACTTGGCGACGAACCATTGACCATAGGAGAAAGACTGCGCAACCTCACAAGAATGCCTGATCAGTCGGAGTCAATGATATCACGTGGTTTCGAGATGTGGAGGGAGCTTGGAGGAGTCAGGCCAAAGATCGCAGGTTCAATGCCTGGAGGATACAAGGAGCTTGAAACCGTTGATCTGTCAAGATATCCAATTACAAAAACATGGCCGCAGGATGCCGGTAGATTCATAACACTGCCAATGGTCATAACAAAGGATCCGGTGACTGGGGCACGCAATGCTGGAATGTACCGGATGCAGGTCTATGATAACGAAACTACTGGAATGCATTGGCACATTCACAAGGGCGGTTCATCTCATTTCCTCGCTCAGGGCAAGAAGGAGATGGACGTTGCTGTCGTGATTGGGTCCGATCCGCTTACTATGTTCTCAGCTGTTGCTCCTCTCCCGGAATTCCTTGATGAATTCTCGTTTGTTGGACTTGTAGGCAAAAAGCGGGTTGAACTAGCCAAGGGAATCACAGTAGATCTTGAGTACCCCAGAAACGCAGAGATAGTTCTTGAAGGTTACATTGACCCTTCAGAGACAAGGACTGAGGGACCTTTCGGCGATCATACCGGATATTATTCCCTTGAAGACCAGTTTCCCGTTTTTCACATCAAGAAGATAATTGAAAGAAATGGTGCAATATACCCGACTACAATAGTCGGAAAGCTGTGGCACGAGGATGTTGTTATCGGGAAAGCGGTTGAGAGGATGTTCCTTCCGCTCATACAGATGCAGTTCCCGGAAATTGTTGATCTGAACACTATGGAAGAGGCGGTTTTTCATGACATGGTCGTAGTATCAATCAAGAAAAAGTACCCGGGACATGCAAAGAAAGTCATGTTTGCAATGTGGAGCTTCGGTCAACTCATGTTCTCCAAGATAGTCCTTGTCGTGGACGACGACATAAATGTGCATGACAGAAAGCAGGTCATTTGGGCTCTCGGAACAAGAGTTGATCCTGAGAGGGACGTTCTTATAGTGCCTGGCACTCTTACAGATACACTTGACCACGCGGCACCAACAATCAATTACGGTTCAAAGATGGGAATAGATGCCACAAGAAAGACAAGTGCTGAAGGCTATAACAGAAAGTGGCCGGATGTTCTGGAAATGTCAGAAGAGGTCGCTAAAAAGGTGAAGGACAGGTGGTCAAAACTTGGCCTTTGAATTTTTGCGGAAAGTTTCACAGTTCATCAAGATTGAGCATACCGTATTCGATTTGCCTTTCATTTTCAGCGGAGCAGTTATAGCCTCGCGGGGCACCTTCCTTCCGGTTACATTCCTCCTTATACTCATAGCCGCCGTTTCCGCAAGAGCGGCTGGAATGTCAATCAACAGGATAGAAGGCAGAACGTGGGACAGTGTAAATCCAAGAAAGAAGGACTGGGTTCTTGTAAACGGTAAGCTTTCCCTGAAGGCGGCAATCCTGCTTACGGTCATTTTTTCGGCAGTATTTGAGATCGTTTCCTATTCTCTTAACTATCTCGTTTTCCTGCTCTCTCCTATAGTTCTCTTCATGTTCATCACCGATCCGATCATGAAGAGGATAACGCCATGGAGGCACATCTACATGGGGGCAACCATTGGTATGGGGGTGATGGGCGGTTATCTTGCAGTTACCCCACTATTGCCGTCAACACCCCAGGTTTACCTGATCTTTCTATCAAGCACTCTCTGGATTGCCGGCTTTGACATGATATATGTGCTGCCCGATATCGAAACTGATCAGCGGCTGGGCCTTAAAACAGTGATGACCAGGTTCGGTACAGATCGTGGCCTTCTCATATCCACGCTAACACATGCGATTTCGTTCGCAGCTATGCTTGTTGTCGGCCTTTACCTGGACTCATTCTGGTATTTCCTGATGCTTGTCCCGATTCTTGCCCTTATAATATTCCAGCATCACATTATTGATCCAAGAAATCCCGCAACCTTAAAGGCTTCGTTCTTTGATGCAAATTCGGTGATAGGGCTGCTCTTCCTTCTTGGAATAGTACTATCATACAGCGTCGGTTCCATATGACGAGTATGACCTGTACACTGCAAAGTAAAATATGGAAAGAATGCTGATCGATACTATACCAAGGGATGCGAGCGTGCCCCACACTTCAAGACCGCGGTAGGCGAAGAAGAACATCAGGAATGCCCCAATCGACGGCCCTACAGCCCGGCCCCCAGAATTCGCCATGCTCAGGAATCCCATGTATCTCCCTGTTTTGCCTGCTGGTGCTATTCTCGAAACAACAGTGTTCATGCCTGGAGTGGTCAGGTTCTCGCCAACAGTAATGAAGACCATGTCAATCATGAGCCCATACAGGTTTGTGGAGAGTGCAACAAGGAAGTAACCGAGTGAATAGAACAGTGAGCCCATGATCATTACGGTTACCACGTTGAGCCTTCTTGTCACCCAGGTCATTGGATACTGGCCAAGGACAACGACAAGGCCATTCACAGCATATATGTAGCCAAGCTGCTGCTCTAGAATTCCTACTATCTTGGTTGAATATACAGGTAGCGTTACTGAGAACTGGGATGCCACAAGGGTAACGAAAAAAGTTCCCGCGGCGAACAGAAGAATCCGCCTGTCTATTGAATAACCCTTCGGCCTGGCTGTCGAGGTGTCTTTCATCTTATCGGACAGTACCCGGACTATCAGGACAAGCTGCAGAACATTGGTCACGGACATGAGGATGAAAATATAGCCCACGCTTATGCCCGCAATGTATCCTCCTGTTATAGGCCCGATTGCCCACCCGACGTTTGACATGATCCTGTATATTGAATATGCCGAGTTACGATCCTTTACGGAAGTCACGTCGGCAACCAGTGCTGATGCCGACGGAAAGATAAGTGCACCTGAAATCGAGCTCAGAATAAAGACTCCCGTTATTATCAGGAAGCCAGCACCTGTCAAGACCAGAACCGCTATGACAAGATAGATGAAAAAACCAGCAAAAGAGCCGAGGGCAAGCGTCTTCTTCCTTCCGATCCTGTCGGCGAGAAACCCGCCGAGAAAGCTGAAGAGGGATGAACTGACCGATAGAAGCGTGAATATAATGCCAACGTAGAATATTGATATCCCCAATGAGACATTGAAGTAGATAGCCATGAAGGGCCAGCTGGCCCCGAAGCCCACGCTCCTTATGCACGAGGCAATAGAAACAACCCAGAACTGCCTGTTTCCAAAATAAAGAGATTCATAAATACGGCCTTTCAGGTAGTACCGCCCCAGCGGACCCATATAATTACGATGAAGATAAACGCAATCATGGCTCAACCCTAAAGGGATAATTTTAAGCGTCGCATCCGATTATTGGAAAGGTGTGGGACGTTGTTTCTTACAGTCCACTTCGAGTCAGTCTTGCCGGGGGCGGCACAGATATTCCGCCATATTCCGATCTATACGGTTCTGCAGTTGTCAACGCTACGATTGACCGTGGCGTTACGCTGAAATACAATTTTGACCAGAAACCACTGGAGATCTCTTCAAGGGACTTCTTCCGAAGCAGTATCGTGGGTAAACATACAAGAAGAAAGGGACTGCAGGAGAAGCTTGCCGACCTCTTCACCGACTTCGGGATCAGTAAGGGGCGTCTTCTTATAAATAGCGATGTGCCTCCCGGATCGGGCCTGGGCTCTTCGAGTTCTCTGATCCTTGCGGCTCTCAACCTTATTCATAGTGTAAGAGGGGAAAATGTATCAAGGGAGGAACTTGCGGCAGAGGCATACAGGCTTGAGAAGGAATATTTCGGCATAACACTTGGAAAGCAGGATCCGTACGCGATTGCATTTGGCGGGTTTAAGTACATGCAGTTCAGCAAAGATGCATTCGACATAAGCTTTTTCGATGAATCAAGTGATTTTATTAATAAACTTCAATCATCAATGCTTCTTGTGTATACGGGCAAAACAAGGGAAAGCAGCAGGATCCTGAAGGAGCAGGTTAGCCTTTCCGGGAAGGGAGACAAGAAGATTATTGAGCGTCTTGACAGGGTAAAGCAGCTTGCAGTTGAGATGAAAGTTGCGATTGAGAAGGAAGATTTGTCAACTTTATGCAGTATCATTAACAGGGGATGGGAATTAAAAAAATCCCTTGGCAGCCAGGTCTCAAATCCCACTGTGGATAATATAATAGAGAAGGCCTTCTCATACGGGGCACTCGCCGCTCGTCTTCTTGGCGGCGGTTCTCAGGGGTTTGTCCTTGTTATCTCGGATCCAGGCAACGTAGACCTGCAAAAAGAAATGCTCAATCACTCCACATTTGCTGTAAGGGTATCGTTCGACAGGAACGGATCCAGAATAACTGCACAGTAGTCAATTATCGCTATCGGAAGCATCTACTACATCCTCCTTCCTCACCAGAGATGCAAAGGCTATGGAGAGTATCAATATACCAAAAATAGCCACAGAATAAAGGCTGGCACTAATAGATCGGCCTGGGGTGGATATACCGGGCTGGTAAAGAGCCAAAGAAGCTACTATTATGCCAATGGCTCCTCTTGAACCAAGTATTCCCATCGTCATTCTTGGCCTTATCTGCCTGATCATCTTTTTCGAGGCTAGATAGTTTAAGGTCCCTCCAATGCCAGCCGACAACAGAACCAGGACCACTAGAATTTTGACATATCCTCCGCCGGGTATTGTTGCGTCAAGACCTGCAATACTGAAAAATATGGGTATGAAGAAACTGTCATTCAAG
>JAKATM010000086.1 GCA_021818765.1 Thermoplasmata archaeon
ACGTAATAAGGGAGGAAAATATTTTATAAGTTAGTATTATACTAACAAGCTTAGATGGTAGCAAATTCTGGAAATGAAAAATCAAAAAAAGCCTTGGAACCAAGGCCTACTCAGTTGAGAAGAGGGGAGATAGGAGTTTGGGGAGCAATAGCGGAAGAGATCGCAGCAATGGCTCCGGCATGCGACACTGTTGCATTTATAACATCCGCTGCGGCCTTTGCATTTTTCCTGACCCCCTTGGCTTTCCTGATTGCAACCTTGACTATGTTTCTCGAAGTAAACACGCTGTATCACTTGTCGAAGAGGCATGCCAGTGCCGGCGGTTACTACGGATACATAGGAACCGCTTTTGGCCCAACTCCAGCCATAACATCAGGTCTTCTCTATGTTATGTATCAGATAGCGAGCACAGCAGCAATCCCTGTCTACGTAGGAGGGGTTGTTCTTCCCGGTGTTCTGGAATATTTCCTTAATATAACGCTGCCGGGTTGGATATGGATACCTTTTATTCTTCTTTTTATACTGGCACCAATAACTCTCTCTATATTTGGAATAAGACCACAGATGAAGTACGTTCGCATTGCTGCCTTCTTTGAGGTCATTTTCCTTGCAGTTTTATCGGCAATAATCATAATTGGCTCTAAGGACAATACTTTCGTAGTCTTCAATCCATTTGTGCATTCAAGCCTGTTCAACAAGGTTGGAGGGCCACTTTCCGGCCTTGGACTTGGAATGATATTCGGATTGACCAGCTTCATAGGTTATGGCGGTTCGGCGCCACTGGGTGAGGAGATCACGAATAGCAGGGCCATTACAAAGAGCCTTGTATTTGGGCTTGTTATTGTTGGGGTGGTTCTGACGGAAGTCGCCTATGCGTTGACAGTTGGATGGGGTGTATCGCTTATGGCTTCATTTGCTTCTGCAGATATTCCTGGAATAATAGTGGCGACAGCATATGCAGGGGTTGCTGGTGGTGTGATGTTGGCGCTTGTTGCATTTAATTCTGCTTTCTCGGACTCGGTTGCAATGCAGTCAAATGCAGGGCGTGTCTATTACGCAATGGGAAGAGACGGTGTTTTACCTCATTATTTTGCAGAATTGCATAGAAAATATGTCACGCCGCACAAAGCGTTACTCTTCATAGGGGCGTCTGCATCACTTCTAGCCGTTGGAGCCACTTTACTTATCAATTATCTCATAGGGAATTCTATTTCCAGTCTTTTCTTCGACACTGCTACAGGGCCAGTTGTATCTTCTGCTCTGGGAACCAGCTTTCAGTTCTTGACAACCATTGCACTCTTTGGCCTGATAATTACGCATTTTCTTCTAAATATAAGCGTTATGACCCTTTTTGTTCGCTTGAAAGAGAAACATAAAGGCATATTTATTTTCATACATATTACAGAGCATTACATTCTGCCGATCCTCGCAACTGCGGTCTTTATTTTTGTCCTGTATGAGTCAGTAATACCGCCGATATTCCCGATTACTGAAGCTGTCGCGGCTTCAGTTGGATACCTGGCTTTTGCAATCTATTATGCAGTACAGACCAAGAGAAAGAAACCAGAAGTCGCTAGGCGTGCAGGCCGCAGCGTAAATTTAGTGGAGGAGGAAAAACTTGTCCGATGATTATGTAAGAATGGATCTTGCGCTGATCGAGAACAGGAGAGGTACTCTCATACTGGATCAGGAGAATCTTTCCTACTCCAGCAAAAAGGGATTGAATTTCATCCTTCCTCTAACAAATATAAGGAAGATTTCATTTGTTAAGACTTCAATCAAGACCTCAACGCTCATAATTAACGAAATGGAGATTACGGTTTGCAGGGCTCATTTATGGGCTGGAGACATAAACCATATCCTGGCGAATAAAGCTTCGGATATGTCAAGAGAACTTGAGCGCAGTGAAGGATAACTTGGTCATTTATACGATAAATTTTCTCTGAAAGTTTTGCATAAGCATAATTATCCTGGTGATTTGAAACCTTGTCAATTCGCAATCTAAGGTAAGATTGTCTGCGTAACTTAGGTTGCCTTTTATACCATGAATTATTGGGTTAAGTATGCAATCTATGATAGTTGGCGCAGGTAATCTTGGAGTTAATGTTGCCTTTAATCTTCTCCAGCGCGGTGATTCCGTTATAGTCACTTCAAGAGACGACAAAAGAGGAAAGAAGATTGAAGAAGAACTTTCGTCGTATGGAAATGTGCACCTCATTGTTGGTGACCCCGGCACTGATGCCGGCGTTATAGAAATGTTCGAAAAAGCCACAAAAGTTGCGGGAAAAATAGATAATTTAATAGTTACCGTCGGTGGATTTGCACTTGACAGTATAAAGAGACCAACTCACTTTAGCGAAATGCTGCAAAGCCATCTTGTTGTCCCTATTAACATACTGAAGAATTTTTCTGCGTATGCAAATACATCTGCTTCCGCCGTATTTGTTAGCAGTATTCAAACGCTATTTACCAGCAGCTGGAACGCTACATCTTACCTGCTGGGAAAAAGCTCGTTAAACAAGCTCGTAGAGATCGCTGCCGCCCAGTTGTTGGAAAGAAGAATTAGAGTAAATGCAGTCGCGCCGGCATCCATAGAGAACATATTTTCTCCAGGTAGGGACTGGCATTCAGCGAGGACGCTTGACAGGATGCTCACACCCCCCGAGGGCATTGCCGAGGTTATTGCCTTCTTGTGCAGCCCAGGTGGAGAATGTGTCAATGGTGTCGTAATTCCTCTTGACGGGGGAGACAGGTTCGGTCATGCGAGTGACTGAGCCAGGATGGGTAGAGATTTTTCAAAACGATAATTTATGCCAAAGTGCCCGTCCTCGAACTCCTCATAACTATGGTTTATTTTTGAGTTCTTTAATTGATTGTCTATTGCCCTCGCTCCCCAGATTGCGGAGAACTCATCCATGGTTCCAGCATCTATAAAAATGGCATTCATGGATTCAAGCTGTCTCGTAAAATTCTTTACGTTCTTTGCTGGGTCGTTTTTCTGCCATGCCTCCCATACCTCAGGCCGGAAATCCCCATTCTCGTAGTCAAAGGGTAGCATCACACCCATTTCTCCGGAATTAGGATCTGGAGAGAAGAAGGCAGAAGCGCAGAGAGACCGAAGCACCTTTACCTTTCTTGATGCTATTCTGTTAAGGCCCTGCCAGTATTTCTCAAGCCATCTGTATGGACCATTTGCGCTTCTGAATTCCTCCATTGCATCCGAGAAATCAGGAATAAACACGTTCTCGAATCCAGCATCCATTGAATGAGCGGCAAAACCATGGAATATTCCGGAATTTCTTACCGCGAGAGTATATGAGGCAAATCCTCCTGATCCCTTTCCAAAAAGGCCTACCCTCGAGCTCGAGAATCTTTTGGTCAGCTCAGGCACAAGCTCCTTGACCATAAAGTGTTCATACTGCCCAACAGCCGTTGAGTTCAGGAAGTAGTTTCCCCCTAACTTGGTCCTGCTATCAACTATTGCGACTGTACTATTTCTAAGCAGGTCCTTTGCGTAGAGGCGGTTAAGTATTGTGGGAAAGCTTTCGGTGAGCGGCGAGGCAGCGATAAAAGAATCTGGATCGTTGCCAAAAGAAGGCAGACCGATAAGCAATGGGGCATTGCTTTTGGGATTGTCGGGAGTAAAAACAATTACTTCCCTCTCGGACTTGTCACCCAGAGCATTACCAACCAATATTGTGCTCTTGAATGTGAAAGATGCCGTTTTCATAAATCGGTTATTTCACTTAGGTATTAAATGCTTCAACCTATGACACCTGACTGAATGCATGTTTAAATTAAACGCAGACATGCGGTTTTATGCAAATCTCCGGGGACTTTGCTGACGTCCTCACATACCTGACAATGCTATTCGCAAAGAAAAAGATGAAGAGTATTGAGATCTCAGGATACAGTATAGAATATATGTCATTCAGGATCCTGGGGCCGGATATGTCCGAGTCAGGCGACAGCTTGGAATTTCCACCGGTAGATAACGTGGATCGTGTTTCCTGCCTTACCTTTTCCGCCGATATACGCAAAGGCGATCTATCTGTCATAGTGTCAATCAGGTGGGATTCCTATGATTTCGAAGGCAATATATCAGAAGAAGAAGCAAGAAAGTTTATTGATCGGATTGACCAGTCTACCTTCAGGTACTTCTAGTTCATGCAATAATCCTGACGTAGAGTCCTATCAATATAACAACGACACCAAACGCAAACATTCCGGCAATCCATGCGACCGAGTTGCTTTTAAGTGTCCTGGAAAGACTGTAGCCAAGAATGGCGAGTGAAACCTGGGTAACAACCAGGACAATCAGCCTCGAAGATGAAAGTGAATATGCTCCAAGCGGTATCATGGACCCGAGGAAACTGCTTGCGCCTGAGACAACCGTTCCAACCAGTGAATCAAGGTAGACATCGTTCAAAAGTGATCCAGAAACCTTTCCAGATGGCCTGGAAGGATTCATGTGCTTCGATATTCTTGTCAGTTCTGCCCTGTTGCTTGCGAAGGACGCTATGAAGTAACTGAACGTGCCTACAGCAGCCGATCCGGTAGAAATCCTGAGTGCCAGCTCAACCGGCATACTCCTATCATTCAGGATAAGATAAGATGATATCATAAGCGCTGTAATGATGCCATCCGTAAAACCAAGGGAGACGGGAAAAATATAGGAAAATTTCAACTGGTTTCCCTGATTACTGAATTAATCAGTCTCTTACCTGCTGCAACCTCATCTATTGAGTGCACAGCACACCCTATTTCTTCAATCGTGCTAATAAGTAATTCTGAGTCTATGCCATCTCCCTCGACAGTGACTATGATGCCCATGGTCTCCATGTCCATTTCGTTCACTGAAAGGTTGACAGCATCTACGCCTTTAACCTTTCCAATAGCGTTTGCGACCTCAACTAGTGTCGGCTTGTTCAGTCCCTTGGCAACGTCCAAAACTATTCTTCGTATATTCATGTATTGATCACGTCATGTCGTAGTGCTTTGAAATCCTGATATAATATCATCATGCAAGAGGGATATAAATAATTTGCAAGGCACATTCATATGGTTACTTGCTTTTCAATTTGATCAAACTTACCCCCGATTAGTTTTATACCAGCATAATTATTTACGTTCCAGATGGCACAGATAAAACTGAAAAAGGATCTGGAGGGACTGTACAAGGCAAAGTATGCGATAATATTTTCTCTAATAATTACAGTTCTGCTTTCAAATAAAGTCATCCGGATATACAACGGTGTTGACTATGCAGATAATTTTTCCAGTTTCTTTTCCAATGGTTCTCTCATTGTTATGTACAGTACACTGATTGGGCTCCTTCTTGCGGCGTATGCGATCATAATAACTCTAATACCATATTTTTCTGCCGACAGCCTGCAGCAGCCAATATTTTCCCAGGTAAATCGACTTTTCATGTTCACTATCCTCGATGGGATATTCCTAATGGTTGTCTATTTCTCAAATGGTATTCTTCCAATAGACTTTATACCTGATTTCATATATATCGAAGTTTTCTTATTTATTGCATTACTAATAGGCCTGTTTTTCTGCGTTCTGACCCTTTCAGACTTATTCAAAATAATAAGAAAACGCGGTACGAGATAATTTATGATCCAACTATTCATTGGAGTCTTGAATATCAAGGTCACAATAAGTGAAAAAGCTTGAAATCTTTCTCTAGAAGGCGCCTATCTGGAATTAGATCCTTGAGTTCGCGTGCAAGATTGAACCTGTCAAATTTGAAACGCTTCATCTCGACATTCAGACTCTTTGTATCCAGCAATATATAGGATGGGTTGTGTGAAAAATCGCGTGGCTGTCCAGCGGATCCTGGGTTCATGACTGCCATGCCATCGTATTGAGTCAGGAACTGGTAATGTGTATGCCCAACTACTATGTAGTCATACACGGGAAGCCTGCCCTCTGCGTTCTTGAATTTTTCCTGGGCAATCTCCCATGGGTAGAGATATCCAAAAAGAGGATCGTCTGGCTTTCCATGAAAGCATGCCAATCTCATTCCATCTATATCCGAGACAAGACTTCTTTTGAGACTGCCAAGGTACTGCAGTTCCTCCTTTGACAGGAGTTTCCTGGTTATGTTTTCCCTTGTAAATGAAGAAACTTCCTTGTTCTCCGGGGAGCACATGTCGTCAGATCCATGCGAAGCTGCATAGTCATGATTGCCCTGGATTACCTCGTCGAATTTATCCCGGACAAGCTGAATTGCCTCTGATGGTTTTGGTCCATAATCTACAATGTCCCCGAGATAAATGCCAAAGTCATATGAGACGACTTTGAACATCTCTTTTGCAGCCTCTACATTTGCATGTATATCGCTAGCAATGAGCACCCGGGTCATATATTGTTAGATCGAAATGGTGCATATTAATTTATTTGACAATGAAACTGTTTTGAGTAAATATCCATAATACCTTTTATCACTTCTCAGATAATTGTAATAAAGCACTTTCAGCCCTATTTCCTGTATTACGCATTCAAGCTTTCTGGCCTTTATGACTTCACCCATGACTCTTTTCAGGCCTGAGAAATATATCTTAACAAT
>JAKATM010000004.1 GCA_021818765.1 Thermoplasmata archaeon
AATTTGTCTGTAATCATCTATATCACAAGCCCAGTGACTTTCCTGCTAAACTCGTTGTAGGATCTTTTCAATGCTTCCATATGCAGAGCTGGGACCCATCTCTATTATGGTTAATTTTTAGAATTGAACAATGGTATATTCATCCATTTGTTGATAACTACAAGATCCATGACGTTATTTATTCTGCTTTCAATAATGAATGAATTTTCAAGTCAATGCCGTTTAACCTCTTGAAAAGCATGCTTATCAGTGAATTTGTGTTGCTTTTACAGAAGCAATCAACCATCCAAGCCTCTTTCCTTTTGGAACAATTTGAGAGGCAGTTTTACCTTTAGATCGAATGCCGTATTTAAAAGTTCGGGGTTTCTTACCGATGTCCATTACAACCACTAGCATAAAAATATGTTATTGAATCGAAAAGGAAGCAGGGAGTAAATAGTCTCACCCTTAATTTGCAATTTATCAATTCCAGATATAACATTTCAGCCATAACAGTTTATCCTGAGAATGGGACATAATTAGATCTTACTCTATTTTCTCTATTTCTGTCATAGAGATTTGCAAGGGTTGGTTGAATTCTTTCAAAATAAATCCTATTGTTTGTGCCTATAATGTAATTTTTGAGCCTCTGAGTTTTCTTAGCTGTTCAGCGTGATTGGTTTATGATCGATACTTTTACATTAATTCCCCAGATATATAAAATTTCAGAAAATCTTTTTGGATCTTCTCAATTGGATTTGTTTACCTAGCCTTATCTGGGGTTTTTTGCCATCTGGGACGTCCAAAGGCATTTCCCCACCCCCTCCTTCCCCCAACAGAGGTTTATGATGCATTTGACATAAATAGAAATGATAGCAGCATTTGCATAATACACACTTTTATAAATGACATCGCTGGTATACTTGAAAACATGAAGATCCAACATATTTAATAAATCCTCAAAAATAAGCGCTTGATACGTTGGCGCATCAACTCTAAATATACCCTTTACAGTGGGCGCAGCAAGTCGTGGTTTGTGTATGTCATGAAGAGTAACCTGAGAATACTTGGCATAGATGATTCTCCCTTCCTACGTCAGGAT
The DNA here is from genome assembly GCA_021818765.1 of Thermoplasmata archaeon. Classification (GTDB taxonomy): domain Archaea; phylum Thermoplasmatota; class Thermoplasmata; order Thermoplasmatales; family Thermoplasmataceae; genus UBA582. The sequence goes on from JAKATM010000004.1 coordinate 1,082, forward strand.
TCAACTTGCTTTCTAGTCGGCGTAGTTATGCGCCTCGATTTTTACATTGAAGGGTTCATGATGAGGGAAATTCACGTCGATGGGAATGATGCGCCTGCTGTAATATCAGAAATGGCAGGCACGAAGGCCGGTATTGGGTGTAACATCATCATGACCAACGGCATCACGTTTGGCGGGTTTAACATTATAGATCCAATCGCTTTGTTCGAGCGGCTGAAAAAGCCCGTCATAACAGTAACCAATAGACCCCCCGACATGGAAGCGATAAAGTCTGCAATATCAAAATATCTGCACAGCCAATCTGCGATAGACCTGATAAACAGGCTTTCTGTTGAAAAAATTGAGTTGAGCCCAGGCCATTTATTTTATGTAAACAGAGCCGGTATCGACAAGGTTGATACAAAGAGCGTAATAAGAAAAACTATTAGGCAGGGTGCAACCCCCGAACCTCTTAGAATCGCGCATTTGATTGGCAGATTAATAAAATTTGGATACTCAGGAAAGATTATTCCTGGTACATAATTGGTTCGAGTTCGGCTACCGCCTTCGTCTTGATTTTGGGCAGGTTCTTCATGACCTCGTCAAATTTCTCCTCTTCCACGGGTATGTATTTCATTCTCCCCTTGGACATGAAATATGATCCGGGGCAGAGGGTTCCTTCCTTCACTATTATCGCATCCGGAGAAAGTGAAAGAATTCCAGCCATTGCCCTTTCCTTTCCGCCGTGCATTGCACCGAATCCTGGATTCTCGTATTCCTTTATCTCCTTTGTTGCATCATCTATCAGCATTATAGAACTGCCAAATTCCAGTGGTGTTATGTAATTCTCCTCGTCGACGACTGCTATTAGTTTCATGATGGATCGATTGCATTAAAAGATATAAATATGATTTATTGAATAGAGCGACATTGCCATAAGTTCATCAATAGTAGCCCTTGAAGCTCACGCCGTATTCAGGAACCTCAATACCGCTCCCCTTTTCCACATGCCCTATCTCCTTGACCGGTACTTTTCCCCTGAGCGTTGCCACGAGGTCCCTCTTGCTGTCCTCGTCGGTCACAACTACAAAGCCCATCCCCATGTTGAATGTCTCATACATGTCTGAATAATCAAGGTTGCCAAGCTTCATTATCTGCTGAAATACATTCTGTGGCTCCACTGGACTGTCTATGACATAACGCATGTCCTTGACCCTTGATATGTTGCGTACTCCGCCTCCAGTTATGTTTACAAGTCCTTTCAGGTTGACTATGTTCAACAAATCCAGTACTTCACGCACATATATCCTGGTGGGCTCAAGAAGCTCGTCTGCAACTGTCTTGCTTTCGCCAGGGAACTTGTCGTCGATGTGGATCTCGTTTGCCGCCAAAACACGCCTAGCTGTCGTGAAACCGTTCGAATGAATACCGCTGCTGCCAAGGGAAAACAGGATATCCCCTTCGGAGATCTTTTCACCGCTGACGATCTGGCTCTTCTGGACTATTCCGACTGTTGTCCCTGAGAGGTCGATGTGCGAAACAATGTCTGGCACAATTGCAGTCTCTCCGCCAACGATGGTTAGGCCAGCAATCTGTGCTCCAACGTTAAGACCGGTGCCTATCTGTTTTGCAGTTTCGCTGTCAGCATTCCTCAGCTGGATATAATCAACCATAGCGATTGGTTCAGACCCGCTTGTAATGGCGTCATTGGCGCACATGGCAATGCAGTCTATTCCAATTGTATCGTACCTGTTTGCTTCCTCTGCTACCAGAGTCTTTGTACCCACATTATCTGTATTGAATGATATTGCAAATGTTCCAAGATCAATCAATGAGGTAAAACCGCCAAAACCGCCTATTGTCCTGAAGTCTGTTCTTTTATACTTGAACTGGCGTATAAGTGAGCTTACAAATTCACCTTGTGCCTTTCTATCAATTACTAAGTCGCCGGTTCCCATGGGAAGCTATCGCAAGACATTAGATATATTTTATGAGGGTAATCTAAAATCCGACATTTATCTTCCACTTTCAAACAGTTTGAACTTATATTAACATACAATTAAATAGTGATCAAAACATTTAGGTGCCGGTGATATACCTTGGTCAAAGTCGAGACACTTGATTATAAGCCAAAACCAATAGATGAGAATTTCTTAGAGGACAAAGATAACTATCCAGTCACTGGCAAGCATAACGATCACGAAGTTAGAGCAGCAGGAAAAGTCAGGAAAGATGCTGCCGGAAATCCAAATCCTACAACGAACGGGATTCACGGTTCGAAGGTGGCAGTGGACTGGGAAGCATGCATTGCCGATGGAGCATGCATGGATGTTTGCCCAGTTAGCCTGTTTGAGTGGACACTTAACTCTGGACAGTCTGGGACTGGCAATGATAAAAAGATTGACAAGGACAAGGATCTTTATTCTAAGTACAGAACTGACAAATGCGACCCGGTAAGGGAAAGCGAGTGTATATTCTGTATGGCCTGCGAAAGCGTTTGCCCAACCAGAGCTATAAAGATTACACCGTAATCTGGCAACAGATGCCCGATGAACCTAGAAACAGATTTGTCGAGATAAGTCCTAACAAAATTTTTCTTTTGTGGAATTTTTATTATTTAATTTATTCTCACCCAGGCAGGAATGCTCTCTTCATTAATTCTAGATATTTTACTTCCGTCGCTGAGTATTTGAAGGAGGTTTCGGTTGCTTCTTATTGATGAAACGGTGATGGGGATCGCAGTTGCGACCTTGGTTATCGGGAGTTATGAAGATATGAAGAGCCGCGAGGTCGATAAGTTCCTCTTTATCCCTCTTGTACTAGTTGGTGCAATTGGAATGTTTTTCAACCAGCCATCACCATCCATCTATATTCTTCCAGTGATACTGTTCCCGGTTTTTCTTTTCTTTTCTCTTTTTGTAAAGTTCGTTCCCTGGTTCTACACAATAATAGGGATCGCTTCGTTCGCAGTTTTCCTATATCTCTCTCCGCCTGGGTATTTCTTGCAACTGGCGGTTATCTTCCTCATTTATCTTCTGGGCATAGGTGAGAGATTCTTTGGAATTGGAGATATAAAAGCCATGCTTGCGATATGCACGGGGTTCTACTCTCCATTCATATATAATTTTATTAAGCCAAGTTTTGCACAATCCATTTTTCCCTTCGACTTTGGGTTTCTCTTTACAGTGTCGATCGTATCGATGTTTTCGATATTTTATGTGCTCATCATGAATGTGCGGAAGGGTCAAAAGATAAGCGTTGACTCCTTCTTTTCCTTCAGATATGACGAAGATACGATTAAAAAGAATCCTGAAAGATATACTGCACGCGACTTCAAGGGTAAGCAGATCATGGTTTACAGGCTTCCGTTTATAGTGCCAATCTTTATAGGATTCCTCATAGTATCTGCGTTTGGAAACTGGTTCATACTCTAGGTGAAAAATGTCATCTTTGCTTCTTAAGAATGCTCAACAACTAGTAACAGCAAAAGATCCAGGAAAGCCACTATCCGGGAAGGAACAGTCAAAACTTTCCATAACGAATGATGTTTCAATTCTGATAAGAGACGGATTGATTTACGATATTGGTGATAGCGATCTCTCGGCTGACAGGGTAATAGACTGCCGGAATAATGTCATTCTTCCCGGCCTTATCGACGCACATACACATATCGTTTATGCTGGAAGCAGGTATGAGGAATTTTATCAGAGGAACCAGGGCTATTCATACCTGCAAATCCTAGAAGCGGGAAACGGAATAATGAAAACTATCAGGGAGACAGATTCAGCCACCCCTGAGCAGATCTATGCAGAGTCGTCAGCCAGGGTTGAGAATGCAATATCAAGAGGAACAACCACGATGGAGATCAAGACTGGCTATTCAAGCTCTGTCGACGGCGAATCAAAAATGATAGATGTTATAGATCGCATCTCCACGGCTTACAGGATCAACACAGTGAAGACTCTGCTGCCACTCCATGCAGTCTCTATGGGACGGGACGAGAAAGCGCATCTTTCCTATGTTATAAGGGAGGTCCTTCCACACACAATTGACAGGGTTGATTTCGTTGATTCCTTCTGTGATGCTGGAGCATTCTCGCAGGAGAGCACTGAGTCGTTTTTTGCCGCCACTGGAAACAAGAGGAAGAGGCTTCATTCGGATGAGATCAATAATATAGGTTGTTTATCGTTGGCCCGTAAGTTTCCGCTCAAGTCTGCGGATCACCTGCTGAAAACCGGCGATGCGGGAATCGATATGCTACGTTCTTCCGGTACCATTGCTAATTTTCTCCCTATTACGGCATTCTCCCTTGGCGAAAGCTATCCTGATGTCCGCCGCTATATCGACAAGAGTGTTCCAATCAGCATATCCTCGGATTCTTCCCCACTGACAAGGAATCAGGACATGATCTTTGCGCTTTATCTCTCGCTCAGGTTCTATCACCTTAAACCAGAGGAGGCATTCAATGCTGTCACTGTAAATGCAGCTCATTCCCTCGGCATTGCAAGCCAAACAGGAACCCTTGAAAAGGGGAAAAGAGCGGACATACTGATAGCTGATGTATCGGATTTCAGGGAGATCCCGTATGAATATTCGACCCATCCCGTTAATACGGTAATTGCCGGTGGAAAGATAGTCTTCAACAGGGATTAGGGCAAGGTTATAACTCAAGCAGGAATACCCCACTTTCCATGAAACTGCAAACCGAAACAATAATTGAAAGGCTGAGGCAGACGGGGGCCAAGAAGATAATGATCCAGGTACCGGACGGCCTCAAGCCCGGCGTATTCGAGCTTTTTAACTCGCTTTCAAAGGAGTTCGGTATCGTCATATCAAGCGACCCATTCTTTGGTGCCTGCGATGTTGGCGACTCCGTCCTCTATAACGACGTTGACTGCATTCTGCAACTGGGTCACTCGGAGATTCCCAATATAAAATATCCTAAACCAGTCGTGTTTGTGGAATACAAGGAGGAAAAGGTCCCGAAGATCAACGAGTCACTTTTCCGTGAACTTAAGGGAAAGGGGATACGAAGCATTGGACTCATGTTCTCAATACAGTACGTTGAAGCTGCCGAAGTTGTCAAGGATACTCTTCAAAACATGGGCTTTAATGTCCTGATTGGAAATAACGATGGCAGGCTTAAGTATCCGGGGCAGGTTCTCGGGTGCAATTACAGCACAGGTCATTCAATACAGAAGGACGTCGATTGCTTCCTTCTGGTCAGCACCGGCATCTTTCATGGTCTCGGCGCGCAGCTTGCACTTCCCAAGGACGTCTATCTATTGGATCTTAACGACCTCACTGTGAGGAATCTGGCACCAGAAACTGATCGGGTCATACGTAAGAGATATGCCGCCATTGAAAGGGCAATGAACTCCAGGAAAATATGCATCGTGGTAGATACAAAGATAGGCCAGAAACGGGAGAAGCTTGCCAGGGTCCTGGTTGAGCAGGCGAAAGCAGCTGATCTTCAGCCCGTCCTGATATACAGCAATAATGCGAGCCCGTCGGATTATGAAAATATGAGATGCGATGCAGTTGTGTTCACGGGCTGCCCAAGGGTGCCGATAGATGATCAGGACAGGTATAGCATGCCAATCCTCACGGCACCTGAATTCCGGGCTGCAATAAAGGCAAGGAGCGGCAACAGGTACGTAATGGATGAGATTGTATCGACAGACTGAAGCTAAATTATCTTCCCGATTGCATATGTATCTGTGAAGTCAACGATCTCGCAATCCATGAAGGAATAAAGATCATGCATGCCCGGCACCACAACAGGCCGATATGCCACGTCTCTTCCCACTGAAGTCTCGTTCTTTCCGTGTTCGCTTATGAAAATTTTCTTGAATTTCCCAACCTGCCTTTGCATCTTCTTACCTGCAATCTCGTGATGCAGGTTCGTGATATAGGCGGTCCATCGCTTGACCTCATTCGTTGGCGGGGTCTTCTTGTTGTAATCCGCGGTGTAAGGTCTTGGCGAAAATCTTGTGATATTGATGATTTCCGGTTGGGTATCCTCGATCAGCTTAACCGTGTTTTCAAACGACTCCTCACTTTCGCTGAAATAACCGGTGATTATGTCAGTTGAAAGCGTACTGTCCGGGAATGTTGACCTGTATTGCTTAACTATGGAGCGGAACGTATCTGAATGATAACCGCGATTCATGGAGTCAAGGATACGATCATCACCGCTCTGGACTGGGAGATGCAGGAACTTGTACACCTTATCGCTTGAATAAGCGCTCAGTAGTCCCTGGAGTATTCCGGCGGTGTTGCCTGGTTCCATCATGCCTACCCTGATCCTGAAGTCGCCCTGGATGGAGGAGACGGACTCGATCAGGTGATCAAGCGATGTGCCTAGATCTTTTCCATACGCAGCGGAATCCAGTGAAGAGAGACGTATTTCCCTGATTCCATGGCATAGTTGAATCATTGCCTGTCCCTTGATCTTTGCTATTGGGCGAGAGATTAATGATCCTCTTGCTATTCGAGAAATGCAGAAGTTACAGCTTCCTGTGCATCCCTGATTGATGGGTATACCGTCAAATATTGATGGTTCCCTGATCTCTATGTCGTCGAGTGCACCTTTATAGAATGACCTGAATTCGCTCTTTCCTATCAGCTTGATATTTTCTGACTCAATCGAACCTGCACTGACGGATGAAAGGCAACCCATAACCTCGACCTTTCCCTTTGCTGACAGTTCCGCTATGCGCCTGAGCATTCTATCCTCTGTGTGCTGTATGACGACGCAGGTCCCAATAATTCGAAGATCTGCTTCATCCGGATTTTTTGTAATAACTGCACCTTCTGAAAGGAGTTTATTAGCATAAAGCCCCGTTTCAGACTTGTTCAGGGTGCAACCATACGATTCCAGGTATATCTTCATCCAGACTGCAAAAGACTATCCGATATTTTACTTTTATATCATTCTGATATGCATCTATCGGGTCCTGGCAGTCCCACTGAATTGCCGATCCTGCCTGGATATAATTTGGGGAAGGATGCTGGTATCCCTTGCAGATCATCCTGTAAGCATTAACTGTGTTCCTGCATGTACTGTCTTACCCGCAGTGCTGCCTTGCAACCGCTTCCTGCAGCGGTTATTGCCTGCTTATATCGAGGATCGGCAACATCGCCCGCCACGAAAACACCCTTATACTCTGTCATTACCTCGTCCTTGGTGATAATATATCCCAATTCATTCAGTGGCAGTTTTCCTTTCACAAAATCAGTATTAGGCTTATGACCTATCGCCACGAACAGGCCCTGAATCTCCTTTTCTGTCGTCTCCTTCTTGCCTTCAGTCCTGATTACGACACTCGTGACAACCCTGTCACCTTTTATTTCGGCAACCTCGCTATTCCAGATAACGGAAACCTTCGGGTTTGATAGAACTCTTTCCTGCATTATTCTGCTTGCCCTGAACCTGTTTCTCCTGTGTATGATTGTGACGCTCTTTGCAAAACTGGTTAGATACAGAGAATCTTCCATAGCTGTGTCTCCGCCCCCCACGACGATAACGTCCTTTTCCTTGAAGAAAGGGGCGTCGCAGGTTGCACAGGAGCTTACGCCCCTTCCAATAAATTTCTTTTCCGATGGGATGCCAAGCCAATTTGCAGATGAGCCGGTCGCAATAATCACGGACCTAGTCTCGATTGTTTCCCTTGATGTATGTACCCTGATAGGGTGTGTGTCGATTTCTATATCAGTAACAAAGTCATTTTTGAACCTTGCACCGAACTTCTCGGCGTGTTTATGCATCCTTTCCATCAGGTCCGGGCCAAGTACTCCTTCCGGGAAAGCAGGGAAATTCTCAACGTTAGTAGTAAGTTCCAGTTGACCGCCATCCTCTAATCCCGTTATGAGAAGAGGGTTAAAGTTGTCCCTTCCACAGTAAATTGCAGCAGTCAAACCAGCAGGTCCTGAACCTATTATCGTAACATTTTCGATCATAAAAATTCCTTCTCATAGCTGATTGCTAGAACGTAAATTTCACTTTTGGTGAATATTTTGAATAGAAATCGGAGTAAAATCCCGATAATTCAGATTATGAATTTGCTGCAATGTTAAGGATAAAATCAGAAAGAAGCTTGTTGTAACGAACCCGATCTTCCCACATGCTGAGGTGGGAGCATCCGGGTAATATTTCAAGGCGAGATCCATTTATCTCTTTATGCATGGACTTTGCAACTGTTGGAGTGACCTCGTCAAACTCTCCGACGGTGAAAAGTGTAGGTACCTTTATCCTGTGCAGATCTTTCGTTATATCCCAACCCTTAATCGTTCCGGTTATGGTGAATTCGTTTGGTCCGTTCATAATCCTGTAGACATTCCTCTTCTCCCCATACTCAAAGGACCTCATGACATCCGCAGGGTATTCCTTCATTCTGAGAAGATGCTTCCGATAGAAAAACATGACAGCATCCTGGTATTCGGGATTTGAGTAGTCCTGGGCGTCGCCATATTTCTTAATAGCGCTTTTAACCTTATCAGGCAGGTTTTCAATCAGCCTCTCCATCTCCTTGACCGTCAGATCCACGCTGGCAAGTCCACCAGTCACTATCAAACCAAGAAGCATGTCCTGATGCTTCAGTGCATATGCGAGGGAAAGAGCGCCACCATAACTCGAGCCCATGAGGAATATTTTTCTGTTTCCGAAGAGTTTTTTCCTTAGCTCGTCAGCTTCCTGTACACCGTAGTCAATCGTAAATTTGGATAGTTCAGATGGCTCGTCGGATCTGCCGCATCCAAACTGATCATAGAAGGCTACCGTTATTCCTTTGCTGGAAAGATCAGCAAGTGGAAGCAGGTAGTCGTGCGACATACCTGGTCCACCATGCATGGTCAGCAAGACTGCCTTTTCCGGGTTCGCAGTAAAGATTTTGCAGTATATTTTCAGTCCAGATACATTCACATATTTCTCGATTGGTTCTCCTGTCATGCATGCACCTAATCAACCATGGCGTTTAAATCCTCCCGAGTGTAGCCTTTTACTTTTGGTGCACGCAGGATGGAGTAGAATATACCGAAGATTGCCCAGGCTGCAAAGAGTATGCTTGCGATGACCACCGGTTCTGATATTGATATGAAGGTACCGTAGAAGACGAACACCAGAATGATGGAAACTGCAACGGGTAGAACCGCGTTCATAAACCCGATCTTAGAGCCTTTCTTGTGCAGAATCGCAGGCAAGGAGACATTTGCCATCATGTGAACAAGAAGTGCAGATAGTGTTGCTACTGTTCCCGTGAATATGAAAGCGTTGAACCCTCCCAGTGTGACAACAGCAACAGCACCCACCGCTATGCTCGCGACAACCATGATCGCTCCTGCCATGTATGGTGTTTTTCTGGCTTCATGGATACGCGATAAGAACAAAGGTAGCGCACCGTCTCTGCTCATTGCCAGCGTTATTCGAGAAACACTGTTTGTAAATACGACGTTATCTGTCAGGATGCTGTTGACGTAGAATATCGTGATCAGGATGGCAGCCCAGAGGCCTATGTTTGAATCGGCAAGAGTAATTCCTGGAACTAAGTTGGCAGCGTAAGTTCCCATATTCAGTGGACCCCATCCAATTGTGAACGCGTATGCCGCGAATACAAAGAAGAGACCAAGCACTAGTGTGGATACCAGGACGGCGTTTCCGACTACCTTTCTGGCGTCCTTTGTTTCCTCCCCAAGCGGAGTCATTCCTCCGAAGCCCGAGAATGCCGTATACATGAAAAGCACGCCCAGAGCTACACCGCTTACACCGCCTGACGCGAATTTCGCTGTAAACACTGAAGCAGTATTAGCGGAAGGATGCTGAAGGACGAGCCATGCCCCTATAAACACTACCACAATTATTTCCAGTGTTCCCATGATCATTGCATATCTCAGGGACCCTTTGATTCCTCCAAATGACACCAGATAACCAAAGCCCGCTGATGCAACTAATAACGGGAACCAGGAATAAGATGGTATGTTTATGCTGTATATCTGTGACAACAGAGCCGGTACGAATACTGCAATGCTAAGGGAAATGAATGACATGGCAGTTACCTGGTAAAGCAGGTACATCCATCCAGAGAACGTTCCAGGGATCTTCCCAAATCCCATCTTGATATAGTCGTAATAACCGCCAGCTCCTGCTACGTGGCTTGAGATCCTCTTTATGATATATCCATTCAGGGCAACAATTGCGAATGCCACCAGGGCTGCGAGAGGCAGGGCTCCAAGGGCGTAAGCCGCAGATCCAGTCATGGTTGCAACCGCTGCCCCTGCTGGAGCAGAAGCAGCTATCCCCTGGAAAAGCGTCTGCCTGAAATTCAGTACACCTTTCCTCAGTTGTTCAGTCATGTTAATTTCCTCAATTTTCAACGGGAAATATTCATAGGATATAAATGTCATGTTTTATCATGACATACAACTTCTCGTTATGTTTTGGGCAAAAACAAATACTGAATTTCTAATGTGCAGCAAAAAAACGCGGCATGAAGCGGCTTAATCACCATTAAAAATTAACGCCAACCTATTTTTAGGCATAACTGCGACATTGCTTAGTGACTTTAAACTCAAATACTAATGAGAAGATTATAAGGATAGACAAACTGTTTTCAATCACCGAGAGCCATTTGGGCAAGTCTGATTTGAACGACATATATTATTGAAGTATTGCTTAACGCAGTCATTCCATGGAACTCGTTTGGTGGTATGAAAATATTATCTCTCTACAGCCAGATAGCTTCTCGTTTCCGATTTGCGCCGAGATTTTTCATTTAAAACGAAAATTTCATGCTCGTAATCATGACTGTGCTGTGGTATTGATCTCCCTTTATCTATAGTTATCAAGCGCATTCAAGAAGTCTGGACACCGTCCTTGTGAGTTATAAGCCACCGTATTCTTGCTTCGCCCTCCAATTCGAATTCCTCGACGTTCTCTGAATGACGTACGAACCTTTGAATTTTGGTCTGGGTGAAAAAACATGACTCATTGATATATGTCTTTATCACTATACATACTAGACATCTGACATCCTCCCCTCCCTGAAGATCGGGCCTTCTTGCTCAAAAGGTTGTATATATTGATCAATACTTGTATATTATTTAGCGTATTTTGCGTGTTCACCTGACTGAAAGTTATCCTGGAACGCCTTTACGCATAGCCTCGTCAAACTGCTTCTCTGTCAGCTTCCCAGTCTTGAGAGCCAGTTCCTTAATGCTTTTGCCAGTTGTTATTGCTTCCCTGACTATTACAGCTACGGTATCATAGCCAAGAATCGGATTCAAGAGGGCCGCGGAACCAAAGCTGCGCGAAAGGTGCTCCTTGCAAACTTCCTCGTTGCCTGTTATCCCGGAAATTAGTTTTTCACGGAACATTTTCAAACCTGATGCCATTATATCTAGCGACCTGCAAAGCTCAAAGTCAATGTGTGGCATCATTACATTAAGCTCGAGTTGACCTGCCTGCGCAGAGAAGTTAACTGCCTGCTGTGCACCCAGAGTGGAGTGGCAGATCATATTCATGGCTTCTGCTATTGACGGGTTGACCTTGCCGGGCATAATGGAAGATCCCTGCTGCACTGCGGGTATATTTATTTCATGTATTCCCGCTCCCGGTCCGGAATAGAGAAGGCGGATATCGTTTGCCATCTTAGTAACATCAAGTGCGAGGTTTGCTGTAGCGTTCATCACTCGAGAGAAATCTGTCATTGACTGCATTATTCCCATCAGATTGGAGGATTTCTGGAAGTTCAGGTTAGTGACTTCCGAGATCTCCTTTATGAAGTTCTCTCTGAAGTTAGGGGATGTGTTGATTCCTGTGCCTACTGCTGTTCCACCAGCATTCAGCTCCATTATCTTCTCCGTGGCCCATTCCAGTTCTTCTAGATCGTTCTCCATTGCGTAAGAGTATGCGAGGAACTCAAGCCCTAGCGTGACTGGAGCAGCGTCCTGGAGGTGTGTTCTGCCGGGTTTTACAACATGCCTCAGCTCGTTACCCTTTTCTTTCAGGTTCTTTATGAACACGCCAAGCTCTTTCTGAAGCCTGATTGCCTTTTTGGCGGCAGTGACCCTGATCATTGTAGGGTAAATATCGTTTGTAGACTGGCTCATGTTGACATGATCGTTTGGGTGTATTATTTCATATTTCCCGGGTTTTTCACCAATTTCCAGCAAGGCTGCGTTGGCGATAACCTCATTCGCATTCATGTTGAAAGATGTTCCCGCCCCTGCCTGGTAAACATCTATCATGAACTGGTCATGGTATTTGCCGCCAATTATGACATCACATGCCTTTACAATGGCATTCTTCTTATTCTCATCAAGCTTCTTGCCCTGGAAGTTAGCGATGGCTGCAGATCTCTTGATCTGTGCCATTGATGCAATATGATCAGAATCTGCTTTCAATCCAGAAATCTGGAAATTTTCCATTGCGCGCCTTGTGTTGATTCCATAAAGAACATTGTCTGGTATCTCGATTTCGCCAAGAACATCCTTTTCCTTTCGCGACATGGATATAATATTGCATCAGAATATATATGGCTTGACTTAGTAATCAGGCTCTCGATAGTGCATTGATAGTGACTATTAGCACGATTGTGATATAATTATATCATTTGAGATAATACACTTAAAATTGGAAAACGAAATAAGTTGTTAATCGCAAAAAGAATGGTGATCAAATGTCAAATGTTAAGCAGATAGTTATGCCAGGCGATCCTGTTGAGGTTCCGAACCTCAAGCCAAGGAATGGCGTTTACAAGTGCGGGGATAATATGTATTGTTCCCAGTTTTTCGGAATTCTCCAGGAAAGCGAACAGTTTGTAGACGTTGTTCCGTTTACAGGAAAATACGTGCCGCGCAGAAACGACAAGGTTATAGGTAAAGTTATAGAGATTGGGCCATCGATGTGGATCGTGGACATAAGTTCCACTTATACTACTCTTCTCCATATGAACGATGCTCCCTGGAGGGTTACTTCAGGAGAGCTGAAGAGATACATGAATGTTGGCGACTACGTATATGCCAAGATCCTTTCCATTAACGAAATAAAGGAGAGCTGGATTACGATGAAAGATGTTGGCTTGAAAAAACTAGAGGGTGGAACCCTAGTAAGCCTGCCAGCTCCAAAGGTACCAAGAATAATTGGAAAAGGCGGCAGCATGGTTAACATGATAAAAGATGCAACTCATACCAGGATAATGGTCGGCCAGAACGGTGTAATATGGCTCGATGGCGCCCCTGAGAACGTCATAGTTGCAATAGGGGCTATTAGAAAGGTAGAGGAAGAGGCCCACACTGTTGGCCTCACGGATAGAGTGAAAAAGTATTTGGATGATAAAAAGGGTGAGATAGTTGGGAACAGCGAGTGACAAGAAACTATTTGATGAAAGCGGCCTGAGACTGGACGGGAGATCTCCCGGAGATCTGAGGCCTATAAGAATTGAGACAGACGTGCTAAACAGGGCTGACGGTAGCGCATTCATAGAGTGGGGCGGCAACAAGATACAGGTAGCCGTATACGGACCCAGGGAGGCATACCCGAGGCACATGCAGGATATAAACCAAGCTTTCGTTAGGGCAAGGTACAACATGGCTGCATTCTCGGTCGATGAGAGAAAGCGTCCTGGACCTGACAGGAGATCCATGGAAATATCCAAGGTAATATCAGAGGCCCTTCAGGCCGCTGTGATGGTAGAACTTTTCCCAAGAGCCCAGATTGATGTTTTCATCGAGGTTCTGCAGGCCGATGCCGGCACCAGAATTGCGGGACTAACGGCTTCTGCAGTGGCACTCGCCGCAGCTGGAGTGCCGATGAGAGATCTTGTAGTTGGCTGCACTGCGGGCAAGGTGGATGGAAAGGTAGTCCTTGATCTTTCCAAAGAGGAGGATAATTTTGGACAGGCAGACCTGCCGATAGCAGTTATGCCGAAGTCAGGAAAGGTTGTACTGATGCAGATGGATGGCGATCTTTCCGTAGATGAGTTCAGTGAGGCAACTTCAATGATATTCAAAGCGACGGAGAGGATCAACCAGATTCAGCGTGATGCACTGAAGAAGAACTATGCAAATACCGCACAGGACTGGGGTGAGTAAAAATGCCGAGAGATGAACTGGATGTCATGTCCGAGATCAAGAGGAACTACATCCTTCAGAAGATCAAAAAGGACGGAATAAGAGCAGATGGAAGGAAGCTCAACGAAATGAGAAAGGTTACTATCCAGACAAACTTCATTCCGAGAGCTTCGGGTTCAGCAGTTGTTACGCTTGGCAGAACGAAAGTGGTATGCGGTATCAAGATTGAGGCTGGAGAACCTTTTCCAGATACGCCTAACCAGGGCGTTCTGACTACAAACGTGGAACTCCTTCCAATGGCCTTCCCTACCTTTGAGGCTGGCCCTCCAAGTGAAGATTCAATTGAAATTGCAAGGGTCGTTGACAGAGGAATCCGTGAATCAAAGATGATAGATCTCCAGAAACTGGTCGTCGAACCGGCAAAGCAGGTATGGATTGTATTCATAGATATAGATGTAATCGACTACGATGGGAACCTGATCGATGCCTGCACGATAGCCGCAGTTTCCGCTCTGGCAACAGCAGTTGTTCCTGCTTCAACGATTGGCCAGAAAGACTTTCCCCTTCCAATAACGTGCAAGCCGGCCTCGGTGACCATGATGAAGATCGATAACGTTGTGGTTGTCGACCCGGATCTCGAAGAGGAGCAGATTGCCAGTGCCAGGCTCACGGTAACGATGGCTGAAGACGGTCACCTTAAAGCAATGCAAAAAGGTGAGCCGGGTTTCTTCACACTGGAAGAGATCCAAAAAGCTATAAAAACATCAAGTGATGTCGGAAGTCAGATCAGGAGTAACTATCCGAAGTGATTATATGGCAAAAAGAACGGTAAAAGTTGGAGCCGCCGGAAGGTTTGGGCCCAGATATGGCGTTACGGTCAGGAAGGAGTGGAACGAGGTCTACAAACAGAAAATATCCTTCTATTCATGCCCGTCATGTAAACAGAGGAAGGTAAAGCGCGTCGCCAGCGGCATATGGGAGTGCAGGCACTGCCATTACAAGTTTGCGGGAGGATCGTATACGCCTGAGTTTTCAAGGGCTGTTCTGGAGCAAGTGAGGGAAAGTGTATAAGTGCATAAGATGTGGTAAGCCCCTGGAAAAATCAGTTGGCACCGCAGAGATAGAATGTGAGTGTGGATCCAGGGTTTTCCTTAAGGAACGTCCACCAATAGAAAAAACAATCACAACGAAGTGAATTATTTATGACTAAATGGCAGGATCTGGAATTCCTGTCATCATCCAATATATGTCAAAGATGTATAGGAAGGACCTTTGCAAAGGTTGGGCATGGTCTCTCGAACCCTGAGCGTGGCGAGAAAATTGTCTTTGCACTTAATGCGCTGGGTTTTCACCCATCAATTTCTGATGAACAGGGATGCAGTATTTGCAAAGGCATCTTCCTGAATTTGCGCAGTCTTTGTGCACCTATTGAAGGTGCCCTTGAGGATTACGAATTCAGTTCATTCCTTGTCGGTTCGGAAAATTCAGCACCAAGCGAGTTGGAGAAGGATCTTGAGTCACGGTTTGGCCAGGGAGAAGGGCTAAAGAAGGAATTCAACCGTGAATTCGGTAAGCTCCTGTCGAACCGGATACATAAGGAGGCCAGCCAGAAGGACCCAGATGTTATAATAACTGTCAACCTCGAATATCTGAGCTTCAGGTTTTGGTTCAAGAGCATTTTCATACAGGGTCGATACAGGAAACTGGTCAGGGGAATACCGCAGACAAGATGGATTATTCATGATAGAAGTGATTCCGTTGAGGAGGTTATCGGACTCCCGGCTAAAAATATGGTCAGGGCAGAAAATTTTTTCCTTCATGCCGCAGGAAGGGAGGACGTGGATGTCCTGATGCTGGGTAAGGGGCGTGAATTTGTGCTGGAGCTTTCTTCACCTCACTCAAGAAAAATTGACCTGGTTGAACTCGCGAAGCAGGTCAACGGAAGCGGTTCTGTGGAAGTCGACGACCTTCAGGTTGTGGGAAAGGAACAGGTTGAAAGGGTAAAGAGCACTAGACATGACAAAACTTACTTGGCTCATATCGAATCAGAAAGCGTCATAGATGCTGACAGATTCCATAAAGCAGTTTCTGAACTAAGCGGCAAAATTATTTATCAGCGGACTCCATTACGGGTGTCGGGACGCAGGGCAGATCTAATAAGGGAAAGAGTGGTGAAAAAGGCAACCACACTATCAATCGATGGTTCCCATGCCACTGTCGAAATAACGGCAGAAGCCGGTACCTACATAAAGGAACTGGTTAACGGGGATGAAGGCCGGACCAACCCAAGTCTTTCGGGCCTGTATGGATCAATCCTGAAGGTAGAAAAACTGGATGTTCTCGCAATAGAGGAGGAAACATAGAATGTCAAAAATGTCACATGGACCAAGATCGGGGTCAAGGATGAAAATGACCAAGTCAATCAAGGAGAGAGGTTTTCCCAAGGTTAATGACATGGTCAGGACCTTTGAGGTAGGGGACTACGCAGCAGTACATATCAACCCATCTGTTCATGATGGAATGCCGTTCCACAATTTCCAGGGAAAAACAGGCGTCATAGTCGAAAAGCAGGGAGAGTGCTATATCCTTGCAATAAGCGTCGGATCAGTTAAGAAGAAGCTGGTTGCGGCTCCCGTACATCTGAAAAAGATAGACGTCGGAAAGAATTAAATTCCCGTTGAATATATATTAAGGGGTGTCACTTTGGTTGAATATAAATATCTAACGATATCTGAATCGTTTGCCTTGCTATCAAAGCTAGATTTAACAACGCCGGTAGAGAAACAGGGCTTGGAGTATCTTGAGAAGTTCCACTCCCTCAAGCCTGCCGAGGTGAAGAAGGCTGTCAAGGATCTTTCAGCGGTTGCCGAGCTGCCAGACAAGGCAATAGTAAAAATTATTGATCTTTCGCCCAGAAACAGGGAGAGTCTTATGGTTATCCTGACATCTAATTCCATTAATCTGCCCGAGGAAAAAATTACAGCGATACTCGACGTAGTGAAGGGGATAGTGGAGTGAGCTATGCCGGGTATGGAGGAATATGCGTATGTACTGGACTACCTTGCTTCAGGTCGTCCGGATGATAAGTCATATCATAAATCACCAATAGTTCTTTCCATAGGGGAAGAGGAATTCAAGCTCCTTGAACTTGTGCCCAAGAATAATGCTGTTATGTCGGTAGGGGAGAAAGTCTATATCGGAAAGAGCCCGGAGCTCAGGACAAAGATACTCTCCGTCAAGCGACGAATATCATACAGGGATCTTACTCATGCTGCTGAGAATGAGCTTCCTTTCATACTGGAGAGCATCATCAATGACAGGAAGTCATATTTCGTGGATTTTTTTAACAATGCCCAGCCCATCAACGCGCGCATGCATTCACTGGAGCTTCTCCCTGGCCTTGGTAACAAAACCATGTGGACAATAGTCGAAGAAAGAAAGAAGAGGCCGTTCGGGTCGTTCGAGGATCTGACAGAGAGGGTCAAGACATTGCACAATCCACAGAAGATGATCGCCGCCAGGATTGTGGAAGAACTCAGTGATCGCTCGCAAAAGCACCGCCTGTTTGTCTCGCAATGAGCTATCCTGCAAGAAGGGGATTTACCAAAAAGTACGGACAGGTCTTCCTGCGCAACAGGGAAATAGCCGCGTACGAGGTAGGCCTTCTGACTAAAACACATGCAAATGTTCTGGAAATTGGACCTGGAGAAGGAGTGCTGACTGAATTTCTTCTTGAGGGCGGATATAAAGTTGAGGCGGTTGAGCCCGATCATAGATTGTCAGGTCTTCTCATGGAAAGGTTTGCTTCTTATGTCAAAACCGGAAGGCTTTCTATTCTTCGAGAAAGCATACTTGACATGAAAGCCTCAAGCTGCGACAGCATAATCGGAAATATACCTTACATGATAAGCGCTCCAATAGTTTTCAAGATTTTTGAGTTTGATTTTAAGGAGGCGGTTCTCATGGTGCAAAAGGAGTTTGCTGCCAAGGTATGCGCAAAACCTGGAAGCAGGGAAGCTGCAAGGATTACCTATTCAATGCAGTTGAGGGCAGACGTTGAATACATGAGAACTATTCCAAGAGTTTTCTTCGATCCTGTTCCTGCAGTAGACTCTGCTATTATACGAATCATTCCGAAAAACTTAGATCCTGAAATTGACCTGAAGAAAGCCGATGATCTCCTCAGGGCCATATTTTCTGCCAGGAGGAAAAAGTTGGGCACTGTGCTAAAAGATATAAAAAGTGAATATGTATCGCTCAGAGGAGAAGATCTTTCTATGGAAATGTTCCTTGATTTATGCAGAAACTATAGAAAAAATGATTAAGTTTGGGTTTATGAGGATTGCTTGGGTCGCTGAGTACCGTCAGCAACACTCTTCAGCCCCATAGTCGTAATTGGTCCTCCCATACTCCCAGCCTGCATTGCCTCAATTGGGATCATCATAAGCGTGCCCTTTCCCTCGAGGCCAATTTCGTAAAGAATGTTCATCCACCTGAGCTGGAGTGCTATTGGGTTAGTAGTATACTGGTTGGATGCCTCGACCATCTTCTGGGCAGCCTCGACTTCTGCAAGCGCGAGCGTGACCCTTGATCTCCTCTCCCTCTCTGCACTCGCCTGTCTCGACATGGCTTCCTGCAGGCTCTGCGGTACCTGGACATCCCTTATCTCAACAGATGAAACCTTGACTCCCCAGTGCTCAGTCTTCTCGTCAATAATTTCCCTTGCTGCGCCGCCTATCTTTTCCCTTTCTGACAGCACCTCATCAAAAGTGTATGTACCGACAACTTCCCTGATTGTAGTCTGAGCCGATAGATTCGTGCCCGTGATGTAGTTTTCAATGTTCAGGACAGCCTTCTTTGGGTCAACAATCTGGAAATACATGATTGCATCGATGTTTACCGGGACGTTATCCTGAGTGAAGGATGCTTCCGTCTTGAAAGCAACTGCCTGAATCCTTGTAGAAATCTTCTGAATCCTGCTTATAATAGGCATCACAAAAATTATACCGGGACCCTTCACGCCCGCGAACCTACCTAGAGTAAGTACGATTGCCCTCTCCCACTCCTTCAATATGTGAAGCCCTGAAAGGAATATTATTATAACAATCAATATCAAAAAACCTATTAATGCTTCTTCAGCAAGTCCTACAGATGACATGGTACGACATTGAAGTACGAGTATAATAAGTTTGCATTATTATTCAAATGCTAGTTTTTACAAGTGAGGACTGTCGGATATTGCCTGGACAATGACTGGTGTTTAAAGTTTGCATTCGCAGAATGATAATCAATCTGGGCAACAGGACCGAAGCGATCATGTGAGTAACAAGTTTAATCTTTTTTTTCTACCTCTGAAGCATTGACCTTCTTGTTTGAATATCTTCTTAATCCTAGAACTGTCGCAGTTGGGGAGCTTATCCTAACTTTAGAATTTTTGGAAACGCAGTGCTTCACAATCTCATCAGGTCGGGACCCTCGGCCACATATTTCCGGTTAATCCTTCCTAAAACGAAATAATGGGACTGAACTGCTATCGCTCCCTGGATCATCTAAAAAAAAGCTGGATCTGGTTGTAATAGCTATACCCTCCAAAGCCGGACTTGCAGTTCTGGATCAGTGTGTCAGGAATTATTCCAAGGTTGTTGTCATTATCGCTGGTGGCTTTTCTGAAACTGGTGATCAGGATAGGATGCTGGAGGATACGATTAAACCCGAGAAAGCAGAGTCCCAGACAAGAGTGACTGTCCCAAATACTTCTAGCCTTCTGTTTCCTCATTCCGAATTGAGAAACCTTGAAAGATCTCTTTCACAATAAGCAGGATGATAATTGAGGGTGACAGTGACATATTGTCGACAGACCTGGATCCTTTAATTTTTTCGAAGGACGATGCAGTTGTCGTCGATGCAAAAATATCGATCGTTGCTAAAGGGGCAGATGCGCCCGGGAAACGGGTATAGCTGCTGCAACATAATAATAAGCATAAAGTAATTAACCGGCAAATGCAGTTTAAAGCAAAACTTGTAACCTGGAAAGAGATAGTGGACTGGTGCCTCAAGCTAAGATCGAGCATTGTGGGGAAGTACAGCCCAGATGCCATAATTGGACTTTCGAGGGGGGGACTGATTCCTGCGCGCCTTCTCTCCGATTACCTTTGGATCAAGGACCTCTTTTCTGTAAAGACGGAACACTGGGGAATAACGGCATCCAAGGATGGTGAAGCTAGAATCACTACTGATTCATCCCTGCCGGTCCGTGGAAAGAATGTTCTCATTGTAGATGACATAACTGACACGGGAAGCAGCATGAAACTTGCCGTGGATACCATAAAAAAATTGGAACCAGCTTCTATCAAAACCTCGACTATGCTGCATATCGAGCATTCTACATTTGTCCCAGATTATTATGCATCCAGCGTTTCTGCCAAGGAATGGACATGGTTTATTTTTCCATGGAATGTTTATGAGGATGTTCTGAACCTGACTGGGAAAGTCCTTCAGGCACCCATGAATGAGAAGGATCTTTCATCTTCACTTAAGGAGAATTTTGGACTCGAAATTGATGACAAGTACCTTGCGGAACTTCTGCATAACTTTGCAAATTCTGGAAAGGTTGTATCTTCTGGTGGAATGTGGAAAATGCCTGCAAGCAGATAGGTTAAAACGCGCCTATTAGTGCTGTGGTTATTCCGCAATGGATTAGATCTCAAATTTCCTGCCTTTATGGAAGATGGTGCTTTCTGAAAAATCTCTGGTAAGATTTGTATGCGATACCGTAATATCCTGTCATGGAAGTTGCACATACACCGGATCCAGATGATTCTTTCATGTTTTATGGAATGTTCGAGGGAAAGATCAAGGTTCATCACAAGTATGATCAGGTCATAAAGGATATCGAAGGGCTCAACCAGGACTCGCTCTCGGCGAAATATGAGGTTACAGCAATGTCTGCACCAGCTTATGCAAGGGTATCAGACAGGTATTACCTAACGTCTGCTGGTGCAAGTTTTGGAATCAGTTACGGTCCAATAGTAGTGGCCAAGAAGGAAGTTGACCTGTCAAAAGCGGTGGTCGGTTCCCCAGGCGATCTAACCTCTTCCCATAACCTGTACAGGATGTTCATGCCAGAGCCAAAGAAAATGGTCGTGATGCGATTCGACCAGATAGTATCGGCTGTTCTTTCAGACAAGGTTGATGCGGGCATAATTATACATGATGAGCAGCTGACCTATCAGAATAAGGGACTGGTGAAGGTGGCTGACTTGTTTAAAGAGTGGAAGGCGTATGCACCTGGACTGCCTATTCCACTTGGGTTCAACGCAATCTCAAGGAGCCTTAGCAAGGAAGAGATATATGGGTTTATGGATGATTTCCGCCGTTCAATCGATTACGGGAATGAGCATGAAGATGATGCACTCGCTTATTCAATGAAATACGCAAGATACAGTGATCTTGAGCTGGAACGCAAGTTTGTAAAGATGTACGTCAACAAATTGACCCGGGATTTCGGTTCGCAGGGTAGGTCCGCAATCGAGAAATACTTTGAGCGGGGGAAAAAGATGGGCATCATGAACAAACCGGATCTTCAGATCATCTAGGTTGCTTCTACTTCATTGGTTTGTTTTTCTGCCTCTTCGGGCGGTTTTTCCTGTGGTTCGTCTAGTCCGCCATACTGGAAGCATGATGCGAAGTGACCTGGCCTGACTTCCATAAGTTTTGGAACTCTGGGTTTCAACATCTGAATAGTAACAAAGTCGCCAGCAGGTGAAACAACAACAGACTCTACTGCCTGCAGTGGAGTGCCTCCTTCAAGAAGGACCCTCGCCTCAATCAGCCTGTTAAGTTCCCCAACGAACTCGTATGATATGTGCGTTCCACCTTCGAAGGTCATCTTTAGGGAATTTGTCTCAGGACCCGGAATGATTTCATGATAAGGCGGAAAATTGCTCAGATCCGTGTTCTTGTTCAATATCATGATTTCACGTATGAGTGGGGCGACCTCAGCTGCGGTCCATCCACAATTCTTGAATGCAACCGGGCAGCGTGTGTGGAATGCACAGCCAGCCGGGATGCTAGGTATAACCGGAGAACGGTCGCCGATCTGACTATCGATCAGCCCTTTGCCGTTTTCGAGCGTGATTGAATTTGAAATAAGCTTTTTTGTGTATGGATGCAGCATACCAGAATATATGTTGGAAAGAGTCGAATATTCTACAATCTTCCCAAGGTACATGACAGCGACCCTGTCGGAAAGGACTCTAATCACATTAAGATCGTTGGATGCCACAATGTATGACATCCCTCTTGAATACTGATAGTCCCGCAGTGTGTTAAGGATCTGCGCCTTGGCCGAAATATCCATGTCGGATGTGGGTTCATCCAGTATCCCAAGCTTTGGTTCAACAGCAAGCGCCCTGGCAATGTTTACTATCTGCAGTTCCTCGACATTCATGTCGTTTGGATATTTCTGAAGATCGGATTCTCTCAGTCCTGCAGCCTCTGCAACTTCCTTTATCCTAAGGTCTATCTCCGACTTATTCAGGTCCGTTCCTCTCTTGAAGGATTCTGCAATCGTATCCCACACCGTCTTCTTTGGATCAATGGCTGTACGCGATCCCTGAAATACAAAGTAGATCTCCTTCCTCGACTTCCTTGTTTTCCTCAGGGACTTGCCGATAATAGAAAACCTGTTCCTGAGGTCACTCAGTTCCGGACTAATGCTTTCAACAGCCTGCGGAACTGATCCATCGGCCGGCTTGGCTCCCCGAACGTATTCTTTTTCAAGTTCCACCGCCTTGTACATAAATTCCGGAGGTGTTTCAAAGTAGACTGCTCCCGAGTTGACGGGCACCAGCCCGGCGATGGCCTTAAGCAGGACAGATTTCCCGCTCCCGGATTCACCCACTATTCCAAGTGTTTCCCCCTCAAGCAGTTGAAGGGTGATATCATCCAGGACCTTGGTCCGGTCGCCTAGTCTCCCGGTTAGCTTTTCAAGCTCCATGTCTAGGTGCGCGACAAATACGATAGTGGTCTCATCAACTTCAGTCATCTTTCTTCCTCCACAGCTTCAGAATAAAGGAAGCACGCAACTTTGTGCCCCTCGGAGATGCTAGACAAGAGTGGCTTGCGGATTGAGCACATGTCCATCCTAAATTTGCATCGGGGATTGAATCTGCAGCCTTTTGGCGGGTTTACAAAATCAGGGGCGAAACCGGGAATATATTCAAGTTTGACGGTTTTATCGGAGACCCTCTCGGCTGCCTCAAATGTATTAATAACTCCACTGGTGAATGGATGTTTTGAGTCATGGATTAAAACATTCATCGTTGATTCTTCTATAACATTGCCTGAATACATAACGAGTACCCTGTCCGAAATTGCCGAAAGAACTGTGAGGTCCTTGGAGAAGACGAGAATGCTGAGGTCGTTCCTTGACCTGTGCTCCTCCTTGATAGAGGAGAGGATCTTCAGCTTTGTGTTAACATCAAAGCTTCCAGTTGGCTCATCCAGGATCATAATTTTCGGTTTTATTGAAAATGCAAGTGCAAGAGCAATCTTCTGTTTCAGGACGCTTCCCAGTTCATGCGGGTATGATTCCAGCAAGGCGTCGGTATCGACGACGCCAAAATCCCTGAGAAGGTTCCTGGCATATTTTAGTGCAATCTCGCGTATGAAAGCATGTTTGCTTCCGCTTAGTACAGATTTCTCTATCTTCTCAAACGATCCAAGAGACTTTAATTTACCCTCGGAGTTGTTAAGATCAGTCGTCAGGTCTCTAGCAAGCTCGGTGTCCTTGTCAGCTGTCGCCAGAGCGAGATCGACCTTTAGTTTGCCTATCCTCGAATTGAGATCAAATGCATTCTTGACGTTTCTCGCTTCTTCAAGGTCTGTCCTCATTTTCTCGGTCCCTGCGATAAAGAAAACTTCCTGTGCCAGATCCTCCTGGCCATACTTGAAGTCGAACGCGTCGATTATCATGTCCCTAGTGCTGAAGAGGGCGTGATCAGTCATCCACTGTCTGATGATCCTCTTTCTTCCCGGGAGATCGGGCTGTTGTTCAACAGTGCTTACCAGCTTTTCAACATCCTCTAGAGTAAACTCCTCCCTCTGTATGATTGACTGGCATATTTCTGAGGCGTTCTGGCCCAGGATAGCCTCGAGAAATTGGTCTCCAATTGTCTGCATAGGATTCAGGCTCCCGTACGCATGCTCGGGGACAAGTGTAATTGTTTTTCCTCTTAGAAGACGCATCAGTTCTTCCTGCTGGTTTAAGCCGCGGACCCCGCTTTTTTTCTCCTTGCCCGATGATATTGCAGCACCCAGTTTGTCCAGCCTCTTCACATCCCTGAATATGTTAAATCCATCTATGTAAACGGCACCACCAACTACGTAACCCGGTGCCCTCAGTAAATCTACTATTGATTTGGCGGCAACGGTTTTCCCGCTTCTGCTTTCTCCAAATACTCCAAGGATTTCGCTCCTGTTAAGATTGAAGGTAAGCTTGGTAAGTACTTTCGCAACGCCATCCAGTGTTATGAAATATGATTTCAATCCGTCTACTACCAGGGTGGATTCCGCATTGGTTGGGGATCCTGTAATCATCGTTGATCATACCTCCAGCTCTTGTATCGTATTGAACGCTTTAGACCCGCTCCAAGCAGAAAAACACCTAGTGTGAAACCAAGAAGGAATAACCCGGGTACAACAAGAGGCCACCAAGTCGATGTGCCAAGAAGTGCTGAACTGTTTCCCCATGACATCATGTTCCCTATCTCAGGCATGTACTTGAATGCCGGATCGAGGTTCAGGAAGTCTACGGTTGCAATTAACTGCACAACAATGCCAAGCTCAATGAATAATCTGGCAGCGAAATCAGGTAGTATACTGGGAAAAATGTGCCTGAAGGTTATTTCGGTAGCAGTATCGCCTGAGGTCATTGCAGATGCTACAAATGCAGCCATCTTTACCGCCTTGGCCTTATTCCTAACAAAACCTGCAAAGATCGGCCACCACGCAATTGAGGTCGCTATTGCAAGATCGAGGAAACTGAATCCCATGAGGTAGGATATCAATACTGCAAGCCCAATTAATGGAATCTGAAGGAAAAAGTTGGATATTTCATTAAGTATTCTGTCAATTATTCCGCCAAAGAATCCGGCATAGAGCCCAACAACGAGCCCAATTAGCGAACTCACCACAACAACGAAAAGAGAAAAAGCCAGATCAAATTTAACAGCAGCAAGCATGACTGGTAAAATGGGCAATCCATAAAGTGTGCCACCGAGCACGTACCAGCCGGATCCTCCGAGCGGTGCAATATTGGATGATGCAGAAAGCGATCCATGGAATGCCGTCAGGGCGTTACTCATAGAACCTGATGCCCCCAAGTATCCAGGGAAAACTGTGTCGAGAAGACCAATTATGAGGTAAAAAGCAGTGATTACCGCTCCGGTTATGGCAGAGGCATTGGCCAGTGACACTTTTACGGATTTGGTAGCCTGGCGGGACTTAAGAATCATAGTTACTGAAGGTGCTTCGAGCCTTTCTTCGCCTTCGTTCCCATCCATATCACTCACCTCCCGCAGCTTCTGGATCTGTAAGTACCCTGATAACACCAGAAAGGAATGATGCAATTATCACTATAACACCGAAAACAAAGAGCGTGAAGATGGCGCCAAAGTAGCTTCCTGTCAATATTGACTCATAGAATGCCCATCCGAGTCCGCGATATGTCATGACTGCCTCCACCACTATATCAAATGTGAGGATGCTGCTCATTACAAGTGGAATGTACCTGAATAATTCCGAAGAACCTTTGATCATAAGGTAGTTCCTCACAACAATCCAACGAGGAAGACCAAGACTGCTGGCAGACTCAAGATAACCCTGTTTCAATGATTTGAGAATTCCCGAGCGATATATCTGAAGCATGGATGTGGACGCAAAAAAGATCATGAGCAGCAGAGGTATTATGAAAACGAGGATGCCGGCAGATGCCATAGAATAGTTTCCATGAATTAAGCCATCTATTACAGTTATGTGTGTCGGGAATGTCCAGTATGGAAGATTCTTAGTAGGCTCGGATATGATAAGGGATGTTTTGTAAAGGAAAAATCTAAGGAATGCCCCTATAAGGAACAATGGAAAAACTATGCCAAGACCGACATACAGGTTTGACGCAGCCCTGGTAGTTGTGTTCACCCTCCGACTATAACCAATTCCCATGAACACAACAATGGGGACCGATATCAGGAGGGATATAGCTAGCAGGAATACTGTTCTAGGTAAGGAAAAACCAACGACCGCAGCGACTGAGAAACCACCTAGAGTGGGATAACTAGAAGCAACGTAGCCCCAATTTCCAGAGAATACATCCTTCAGGAAATAAAAGAACTGCGTGAATGAGTTCTGGTTAATTCCCATGGATGCTCCAGCTGCCTGAAGTAGCACCGCGCTTTTATCCACGTATTCAGCTGCAAGCAGGAATGCATAGAGGAAAACCAGAAGAGCCACAAGCTCGATGAC
Source organism: Thermoplasmata archaeon (assembly GCA_021818765.1). Taxonomy (GTDB): domain Archaea; phylum Thermoplasmatota; class Thermoplasmata; order Thermoplasmatales; family Thermoplasmataceae; genus UBA582. The sequence goes on from JAKATM010000004.1 coordinate 27,650, forward strand.
AGCAGTCAAAACCTTTTTTCGAATACCCAGCGTACTTTTCATCAGATGAGCCATCATGGGATGGTTGTAATAAAATCTTTTTATCAAATGCAGATTGTCAACAATACTTTTTCATATTGAGGCAAAATTTCAGGTACGATAATAAAGCCTCATCATGCTTAAACGAGGATTCCCTGCTTATTCACCAATAGATTCATTAAGCTTTCCCGCTTCAATTACTTTAAGACATATTTCACGCATGCTGAGCACCAGTAAATGCCGCAAAGATTTGCTTTGATTTTCGGCATGTATTAATAGATTCTTAAAATACAGTAGCTTGATCTTATGACCAAAGATGAAGTAGTACTAAGAATAGGAGGCGCTGCAGGTGAGGGTGTTCAATCTGCAGGCGCTGTCGTTGCAAAATCATTTTCCAGAACCGGTTTAAGCGTGATGACGTATAATTATTACCAAGACATTGTAAGGGGCGGACAAAGCTGGTATCAGATCCGTGCCTCCCATAATAAGGTAAGAAGCCAGGGTGACGGCCTTGACGTTCTTATAGCTTTAAATATTGATGCTCTTGTTAGGCATACAAATCCTGAAATTAATGAAGGAGGAGCATCCCCGCTGAATGGAATAGCGATATATGATCCTTCATTGACCGGTTTCAAAAAACAGGACAAGGTCATTTACTGCCCGGTGCCGCTCACAGATATTGCAGGCAAACACAGCAAGGTTTCCCTTGTAAAGAACACGGTTGCAATCGGCGCGGCAATGGCGTCAATTGGATTGTCGTTTGACGTGGTTGCTGATGTTATCAGGGATCAGTTTGGTGGCAAAGGAGATGTAGCCGAACAGAACGTCCTGGCGGCAAAGGAAGGTTATGATTATTTCATGGAGAATTACAAGAAACTGGAAAAGAGCTTGAATTTCACAAGCAAGAAAAAATATCTGCTAGGTGGTGGAGAAGCGGTGGGACTCGGTGCCGTAAATGGCGGGCTCAGGATGTACATTGGATATCCAATGACTCCTGCCTCCTCTGCTCTTCATTACGTATCCAGCCATGCGAAGGACTTTAACCTGTTCGTCAAGGTCCCTGAGGATGAGATTTCTGCAATAAATATGGCGATAGGTGCTAATTATGCTGGTTTGAGAGCAATGACTGGATCCTCTGGCGGTGGCTTTTCGCTTATGGTGGAGGCTCTTGGAATGGCCGGAATGCTTGAAATACCTCTTGTTGTATACGAAGCACAGAGATCAGGTCCGTCGACAGGTCTGCCTACAAAGACAGAGCAGGGCGATTTGAACCTTGTCCTTGGAGCCTCACAGGGGGATTTCCCAAGAATCGTGCTTGCCCCAAGGAATGTTTATGATACCTTCCTCCTTACCCGGGAGGCAATGAATCTCGCTGAAAAGTATCAGACTCCTGTTATTGTGATGTCTGATCTCTATTTGGCGGAACATCTTGAGACGGTCGACAAGTTTGACTTCAATTTCAAGATAGATCATGGACTCAGGGCGCCGGACAACATGAAGAATTATAAACGCTATGAATACACTCAAAGCGGAATTTCGCCCAGGGCAGTACCCGGGCAGCCCGGACTTATGCACAATGAGGATTCAGATGAACACTCTGAGTCGGGAGACGTGGTCTCAGATGCCGAAACAGACCCGAAGCTTCGTATCGCAATCATGGAAAAGAGGATGAGGAAGCTTGAATCATACATTAAGGAGATGCCGCCTACCGATACATACAAACTCGACGGCGCAGATTACGCAATAGTCCAGTGGGGATCAACTCAGGGGGTTGTCGAGGAGGCAGTGGATATACTGCGAAATAAGGGTATCAAGGCTGGGGCGGTTGAGATAAATCGTGTCTTCCCTCTGAATCCAGACCTATCTGGGCTGCTTAAAAACAGGAAGAAGATAATTGTTGTTGAGAATAATTTCACGGGGCAGTTCAACAGGCTTCTCAAGTCTGAATTCCTCGTATCCACTTCACTCATTAGAAAATTCGACGGAGAAGCGTTTTATCCAGGGGCGCTGGCAGAAGAACTGGAACAGGAGATTAAGAGGTGAAAATATGGTAACAGTAGCAGATTTTAATGGAACGGTAAAACCGGACTGGTGCCCGGCTTGCGGTAACTTTGCACAGCTTTCGGCAATGAAGGCGGTTCTTGCAGAACTTGGAATAGAACCACACAACACAGTTGTGGTCTCTGGAATAGGTTGTTCAAGCAATTTACCAGAATTTATCAAAGCATACGGCTTTCACGGATTGCATGGAAGAGCCCTTCCTGTTGCTTCGGCAATCAAGTGGGCCAACCCGAAGCTGACCGTGATTGCATATGGCGGAGATGGGGATGGATTCTTTGAAGGGACACAGCACTTCTACCATACCGCTAAAAGGAATGTCGATATCACATACATTGTATCTGACAACCAGATATTTGGCCTTACCACAGGGCAGGCATCGCCTACTTCGGAAATAGGATTCAAGTCCAAAACGACACCCTATGGCAATATAGAGGAGACTACCAACCCACTTACATTTGGGCTTGCAGCTGGCGCTACTTTTGTCGCAAGAGGGTTTTCAGGAGATCCTAAGCATCTTAATGAGATTATCAAGAGAGGAATACAGCACAGGGGATTCTCTTTCATAGATGTGATGAGCCCATGTGTTACCTTCAACAAGCTCAACACATATGATTACTTCAGGAAGCGTGTCTATAAGTATGAGGCAAAGGATCTGACAGACTTCGCTTCTGCATATAAGATATCGCAGGAATGGGGAGACAAGATACCTATTGGCATATTCTATGAAAAGTCTGAAAGATCATATATTGACATGGACCCTGTTGCCTCCCAGATCCCTATGATTGACATTGAACCTGTAAAACTCAATGAGAAGCTTGTCGAGGAGTTCCTCTAAGTGTCATAGGAAATCTATAACGCCATTGGAACAATAAAAGCAAGTTGTCAGTTATACATGCAGTAAACAGGATATCACTCGAAAGAAGGGAGTATAACGAGTCACGACCTGCTACAGTCAGGTCTAATATTTCTTCGGTGCTTGATCGCCCTTCAGCAGTCACTGGTGAACTGGATGAACTGATCAAAAACATAGTTGAAACAATTCATTCAAATCTGGATAAACTTGCAATGGCTGTTACTGAGGATACAGGCAAGCCAATTTCTGCCTCCAGGAAAGAGATTGCTGCATCTTCAGGCACTCTGCTTTCATATTCTAATAAGAGTCTTGAAGAATGGCCGTATACCGGTGAAGAGCCAAAGAATCAGTTTCCAATGCGACAGGGCGTATCAGTCGTATTTCCGGATATATGGTGCCCCATTCTATCTCTGATAGAAAGGATTGTCCCCGGGATCGTGTCGAGAAAATTGACCCTTGTTTCACTGGACAGCAGGGCCTTTACATCCGCTAAGATACTTCTTGATGAGATGGACCCAGACGTCGCTCTCGGATGCGGGCTGGTTACAGCACTATTCAAAAACCAGACTAGTTCCCTTGGTGTACTGAAAAATGAAAGAGTATCTGATATCCTTTTTTCAGGGTCTGTTGATGGGCTTTCCTCGCTCGGCATTCATGGCAGCTATCCTTCCGTCAGAGCAGAGTTTGGCGAAGGGTTTTCCGCAATCGTAACAGCAGACGCGAAACTGGATGAGTGCGCTGTGTCAATTGCGAAACTTTTCCTTGACTATTCAAGATCTCCCTTCAGGAGACCGGCGAATGTCTTTGTCGAGGGGCCTGTTCAGGAGTATCTTGAAAACAGGTTGATTGAAGAGATAAGCAAGCATAATGCCGGTGATCCATTCTCCGAAGAGATATCGGTGGGCTTCGTAAGCGATCCCGAGGTCGCAGGGTCAATTGGATCGCTCCTGACATCCAGCAAGAACAGGACTCTCGACCTGCCTTTCTGGAACGGATTTGAGAAGAATGTTTTCTATCCTGCCCTTATAAGAGAACAACCTGATTCCCCAGCGTTGAATGGATTTGGTGACCTTCCGCTTCTAAAGATCCGCTCAATAAGTTCCATTAAGAACGGTTTTGATTCCGTCGCTAGAGATGGAAATCTCATGTTCGCTTCCATTTGGTCATCCGATCCTTACATGGAGGATATGGCAAGAGATTCTCTCCATGTTTCGAGCGTATATTTCAATGCAGTCCCTGCCTCGCTCCCGGCTGAATGGAGGAACCCTCTAGTAAATGAGAATGTGGTACAAGGCCCAGAAGCACTTGCAAGATCAATGCTTACCAGGAAGACAATATTGCACTAGGTAATGCCTGCCTCAATCATGTGTGTGGAGAAAACCCTTCAGGAAGAGACCATTCTCTTGATGACTTCCTGCCCGAATTCAGAGCACTTCAGTTCCTTGATGCCGATCAGCCTGGCTATGTCCTGCGTTACCTTCTTTTCCTTGTAGCACTGTGTGATTGCATCTTCCATTATCTTGGAGGCTTCCTTCCAACCAATATATGTGAGCATCATGCTGGCTGATAAAAGTAGTGACGTTGGGTTTGCAAGATCCAGTCCAGCGTACTTTGGTGCAGTTCCATGTACTGCCTCGAATATTGCATGTATGTCACCAACGTTGCCACCAGGCGCAAGCCCAATGCCGCCGACCTGCGCTGCAATGGCATCCGACAGGTAATCTCCGTTGAGGTTTGTGGTAGCTATCACGTCATATTCACCTGTCCTAGTAAGGACCTGCTGGAACATGTTGTCCGTGATTCTATCTTTCACCACTATCTTATCCTTGAATTCTTCCTTATTCTTCAGGTAATCTTCCTCCCTGACTATCTTGGATTTGAACTCATTTTCTGCAACTTGGTAACCCCAGTCCTTGAATGCGCCCTCAGTGTATTTCATGATATTTCCCTTGTGGACAAGCGTCACGCTCTTTCTGGAGTTTTCAACTGCAAAATTCAGTGCTTTCCTGACTAGCCTTGTGGATCTGAAACGGCTTATTGGCTTTATTCCTATTCCGGTATCGTCCGTAAGCTTTACCCCAAATTCAGTGTTCAGGTAATTTCTCAGCTTCTTTGCCTCTTCGCTGTCATACCTCCATTCTATTCCCGAATAAACGTCCTCTGTATTTTCCCTGAAAATGACCATGTTTACGTTCTCAGGATGTACGACCGGGCATGGAACTCCAGGGAAGTACTTTATTGGCCGGATGTTGGCATATAGATCGAAATATTGCCTTAAGGTAACATTCAGGCTCCTGAACCCCTCCCCAACAGGAGTTGTAAGAGGTCCCTTGATAGATACGATGCAGCGCTTAAGTTCGTCGAGAGATTCCTGTGGAAGGTGCTTTCCTGTCTTTTCCATAGCCTCCTCCCCTGCCAAAATCTTTTTCCATTCTATCGACCTGCCGTCCTTATATGCTGCCTCAAGTGCGGAATTCACCACCTGAATTGTTGTCTTTGTAATGTCTGGGCCTATTCCGTCCCCTTCGATGTAGCCGATTGTCGGATTGTCCGGTACAACAAGCCTTGATCCGTCCTTAACTTCAATGTATGTCATTCTATCGTACATGAAATGTATAACCAAGTGATTATTCTTTCCTTCCCGCTTTAGTAGCATAATAACAAGCGCTATTTGATTTTGAATTCATTTCAGAACAATCACCCGGTTGCACTGCACCTGCAAAACAATTTAATGCCTCAAGCAATCTGCTTGCTGCAGGACCGGGGTGTTTGATTATTTCCTCTGATAAAGCGCAAAATGTTACAGTTGTGGTAGGGCTGCAGTTTGGGGACGAAGGCAAGGGAAAGATAACGGACTATCTTTCAGCTTTTCATGATGTTGTTATCCGTTACAATGGAGGGGGTAACGCTGGTCATACTGTCGTGACCGATAAGGAAACCTTCAAGTTTCACCTTGTCCCTTCCGGCGCACTTCGTGCTGGGACTGTGATTCTGAGCAATGGAATGGTTATTGATCCAATCGCTCTTGTAGAAGAGATAAAGAAGCTGAAGACCGTCAATTCAGAGGTAAAGATACAGGTGAGCCGAAGCGCACATGTTGTAACTGAGATGCACAAGTATCTTGATCTTGCCGAGGAAGAGGTGAGGAAGAATCTCAGGATCGGGACAACAGCACAAGGAATAGGGCCAACCTATGAAGACAAATACGCTAGATCTGGCATCAGGATGTCTGATCTTCTCGACATTACAATAATCAAGGATAAGCTCAAGCTTATTGCAAGGCTCAAGCAGTCTCTTTTTGAAGGTTCTGATTTCGTTTACGAATCCAAGATCGACGATCTTGCACTCAAACTTCATGAAAGTGGCAAGCAGCTCAAGGAATATTTCGTTGACTGCGAGAACTCGATTAGGGCAGCATATGAAAATGGCAAAAGCCTTATGTTTGAGGGTGCCCATGGAACCCTCTTGGACATAGATTTCGGTGTATATCCTTTCGTGACCTCATCGAATACTATTGCCGGTGCAATGACCAACGACAGTGGGTTTTCATTCAGGAAAGTTAAGACAGTTGTCGGGGTTGCAAAGGCTTATGTATCTAAGGTCGGCAACGGGCCGTTTCCAACGGAGATAAAGGGCAGTGCGGCAGATTTGCTTCGACAGATAGGATCGGAATATGGAACAACCACTGGAAGGCCGCGCAGAGTGGGCTGGATGGACATCCCTGCCCTGAGATACGCATTGTTGCTTAATGATGCCGACTTCATTGCACTCACAAAGCTTGATACGCTTGGCATGCTCGATAAGATTAAGATTGGCGTTTCTTACAGCCTCAACGGGAAACCGCTCGATCATTTTCCAAAAAACTTCCGTGCACTGGAAGCCGTCAGCGTTGAATATAAAGAGGTGCAGCCATGGGGAAAGCTTGGAGATGAAACTCTGGAAGAAGTCCAGAAAAAGGGCATGGCCGGATTCCCAAGGGAACTTAGGGA
>JAKATM010000087.1 GCA_021818765.1 Thermoplasmata archaeon
TATCCCTGAATTCTTTTGGTGCTCCTAGTTAGTGACCAATTATTTATTTTTAGAATGCTTTAAGGTATACATGCAAAAGAAGCAGCAGCATGTTATATTGGGTGAACTGGTTGAAGATGTGGAACGTTTGGCAAGGCACATTTCTATAATTGAGGCACTGCGCGAATCCCAGCCCGCTGGTATTATCAGGCTATCCCAGTTAACATACCTGCCGGAGCATAAGGTCCGCTACTCTCTTAGGATATTGGAGAAAAACGGCGTCATTAAACCGTCACGCGAAGGCGCAGTTCTGACTGCAAGTTTTATGAGAAGCCATGAAAAGATTGCAGAGAACGTTCAAAAAATATCAAAGGACATATCAAGTATATTGAAAAGACTGACAAACGCACTGAGAGAGAATTGAATTGTCTTTGATCCGCAAGCATGTTGAGGTGCCTGAAGACAGGCTCATGATTAGGAAAGCAGAGCCAAGAGACGCCAAGAAGATAATTGAATGCATGCAGAGTGTCATGGACGAGCGAATATATTTTGTCAGTGAATATTATCTTTACACTGAACGCGGCGAACAAGAGAGGCTCCGCAACCCAGATGACCTGACCCTTGTGGCTGCCATTGGCGATAAGATCCCTGGAGTGCTCACCCTGCAGAGAGGAGTGTATAAAAAAAACAGGCATACCGCAAACCTCGGCATAGCAGTAATTAATGGATACAGACATCAGGGAATTGGAACAGATCTTATCAGGGAAGCGTTGCGGTGGTCAGATCAGAATGGCATAAAGAAGGTAAACCTGGAGGTCTTTTCAACCAACGTAAATGCCATCGAAGCATACAGGAAAATTGGATTCATTCAGGAAGGTGCAAGAAAATCCCAGTTCATTATTAACGGGGAATATGTGGACGATATTCTCATGACATACTGGATAGATCCAAAACTTTCCAGCTGAATTTATTTAAGTAACCTGACTTCGGCCCCTTCTTTTCCCTTCCTGCTGATCAGATCCAGGATGTCCCCCCTCATTCCAGCTGGTATTTCCAGCATTCCTATCCATGCCCCTGAGTGATCCCACTCCTCCTTCACGATATATCCACTTCTTGCGAGTTCCCCATATACCCGTCCATAGGCATCTCCAACCAGTTTAACGGCGATCTTGATCCTTTCCATTCGTATTGGGATTAGTGGTTTTATCGCTTTAAGGACAGTTTGAAGCTGATCCGATGCGCTTTTGAATGGATCTATATGCACCTTTGATTCTTCCATCGCCTGCAGGATTCTTGCGGGTGGGTGCGGCGCATTCATCTGTGGATTGATCGCTTCCCTGGCTATCATTTCGACTATCTGCTTCCTCTTCTTCTCCAGCATCTCCCGTCTTTGTTCTGTAGTAAGGTGTATTTCTCCATGCTTGACTATTTCAACAGCCACCTGAGATATGTCCGTGGTTCCAAAAACTTCCTTAAGTGTTTCCTCTCCAGCCTTTTCTCCACGCCTTGCGTCCTTGAATACCTGGTCAAGTGCGAGATCTTTATCTATGTCGATAATTCCGGTCTTGATGCGATCAGTGGCGTCCGGATCAACCAGTATTTCAAACCTGTGGCCGTGTGAGTCAAGTTTCGCGACTATAGCATCCTCTACTTTTACCATCGTTGCTGCGAGTATAAAATTTTTACATTTAATTCTTTACCCGAATGTTTGCGTTTTCAAAATTGCATCTGCTTTGGCAATGCACATTAGAGAATTGCACCAGGGTTTCAATAGCAACATATTTGCTTCTGCTGTTAAGCCTGACTATTTTGCAACCTCAAATGCTAAAAGATCGTCAGGAAAAATAAATGTATAGCTCCGTGCCAAATCATTATATCGATTGCCTAAACAGTAAATGCAGATGTCTTTCGTTCAGTAAGGGTGTATCTCTTTCCGGTACTGGGTTCTGAGGATTTCTAAAAACCTCTATGGAACTTTGTCAAGGATACTTCAGGGCAGAAAACTTCTTCATGAGTTCATGAAAAACTACATTCCTTTTTTCGCTGCTCAACTGAAATACCGTTTTGATTATTGCATCATTTGTAATGGTAAAGATGTAATTCAATTTAATCACGCTATCCTGGGCAGCGCCTTCGTTCTTGGATATTCTTATACCATTCATTCTCGTGTTAGTTGTTATCCCGGCTATGATAACGTTTCCTAGTTCCTCGAACAATATAAGGGCTGGACGAATTTTAGAGTTGTCGGAATCAGTGAATTTTACCCTTGTAATTACTACGTCACCTGGTTCAGGCATGTTCCCATCCTGAGTAATCTCCTTCTTCCCAAAGCTGTTTCATCCTCTCTTCCTGAGCCTTTTGCACGAAAGTTCCCAACTCTCTTGTTTCGTCTGCAATTTTTATGAGATTAAGAATTGTTTCGCTATAGGTCTCTCGCTGATATCTCTTGACTCTTTTGAGTGCTTCTAGAACTGATCTCTCCAACTGGATTGTAGTGACTTCTGATTTGGACACTATTTGTTATCTATATTTGATATATAACTATTTATGTTGTCACATATAGTATGTCATATTATGCATTTAAATTGTTTGATTTCTGATGCTCTGTTTAACAAATATCCTCGAGATCCAATGATCGGTTGATTATTTTCTGATTTCTTCACCCTGATCGTCAGTTTAGTGATTTCACCTCTCTCTTTGCTCCCTGATTAGGTAGTTGTAGACCCAGATCATCTGGTATCCCTCGGCTTCAAGACCTTCAGGGGGTCTGCTCACACAGTTTTCCCCGAATTTTCTCTTCACTGCAGAGAATATTCCCTCTGTACCGGGCCATCTCATTCCATAATCATTATCCTCCGCCCACTGTTTGTATCCATTGTTCTGGTATTCCCTTACGGCTCTCCTGCGGTATTTCGATCCTCTGTAATGATCGGTGGAGGCATTCTTCCTTATCTTTATCACCGGCTTGGCGCCGATTTGGTGCGTCAGCGTGAACAGATCATTTGTGTCGAATGCACCGTCACCATAGAATTCTGTCACGTTCATTCCTTTCATGACTGCTTCCCTGACATGCTTCTGTGCAGTCCCCGGTCCGTAACAAGATTCTGTCTCTGAAGTCTCTCTCTTTGGATCTGAGAGAGAATACCACTGCTGCAACAGCAGAATCTTAACCATTAGGATAGGATCATATTTTGGTCTTACACCCTTCTCTGTGTCATTCTCATATATATCAGATAACATTGGCCTTATCCATTCGAAATCAATTCGATCTGAGATGCCGGTTAGGGGATCACCAAGTGCTTCAATCTCCTTGTAGAGCTCATATAATCAAGTATGATAAAGATTCATGAAGAATGATCATGAAGGCATGAAAAAGGTTCTCGGTGAGGGTTTTTGGAAATCCTCTATAAACAGAAAAAATAATTCTTAAGGAAGATTATCCTGCCTTAATTTCAGGAAGTGAATTTTGCCGCTTCTTCCTTGGTATAGAAATAATATTTGTTTCCTACAGTAATGGTGGCGATCTCTGGTGATTTAACCCCGCCTTCCTCTTCCAGTGCAACTTTCAAGGCTGCAATACCCAGCGCAACCGCTTCTTTCTCTTTCAGGTCTTCTTTGTATTCCTTCTCGAGATAGGCTACAACCTGATCCTTTCCCGATCCAACTGCTACTGCCTTGTATTCATTAATTGTTCCTGCTGGATCGCAATCAAAAAGTCTCGGACCAATCCTGTCAACCCCGGCATATATCAGTGAAACGCCATAAGGCCTGACCCCGCCATACTGGGTATACTGCTGCATCTGGTCAGCAACTTTGCGAACAAGATTCTCCATGTTGATCAGACCGCCATAAGTTACCTTTTCCTGCTGCGCTGCCATTCTTGAAAAATCAATCAATACTCTCGCATCTGCAACAAGGCCGGATGTCACTGCTGCTACATAATCATCTATTAACTGTATTTTCTCTACCGAATTCTGCTCCACAAGCCTGCTCCTGACTTTCCTGTCGGAAATAAGGACAACCCCGTTCGAGAATTTAAGACCCAGTGCTGTTGATCCTTTCTTGACGGCTTCCCTTGCATACTCTACCTGAAATAACCTTCCATCCGGGGAAAAGACTGTGATAGCCCTGTCATAGGCCATTTGACCTTGCTGCATTGTTTTACACCTTCACAGCAAATTGGATCTTGAATAATAAAGCTTTGTTGATTATTCACGGTACAATTTGAACGGGCTTTCCAGGAGCATACTTATAAGCGTTTTGCCATGATATCTGAACATGGGGTCATACGTTGTCCCTGGTGTTTTCGATGCTCACTTCCACCTGAACCCGGGTGAGCAAGGAAAAGTGGCGGTAAGAAGATACATGGCATCAGGTGGATCAGGCATAAACCTTGTTAATCTTCCGGATTATTCTGATGGATATTCAGGATATTACGAGAAGCGGTATGAACTAACCATCAAGCTGGCTGAGAGTGCACGCGAAAGTGGGCTTAGAGTGTCTGTCACCCTCGGGCCATATCCCCTGGACTATTTTTTCTGGGAAAAAGGGGGGTTCAACGCAAAACAGATGATGCTTGACGGCGTAGAACTTGCAGCAAAATACTGCAGTGAGCACCGTGCCAGTGCGATAGGCGAAATAGGTAGGCCTCATTTTCCAGTAGAGCAAAATATTACAGAGGTATCTAACGAAGTAATAATGCGCTGCATGCAGTTATCCAAGGAAATAGGGTGCGCCGTTGTGCTGCACACAGAAGATTTGGACTCAACGGGCATTGAAGGGATCTATTCAATGGCAGTGCAAGCGGGAGCTGATCCCCGGAAGATAGTCAAGCACCATGCCTCTCCTGAGGTCAACCATGTACGCCCCGAACTTTCCAGATCAATACTAGCAACAAGAGAAAACGTAAGAAAAGCAATTAATGAAAAAACATCGAATTTTATGCTGGAAAGTGACTATGTGGATGATCCTGCCAAACCTGACAAGGTCATACCACCTGATTCTGTTCCAAAGAGGGCAATAATGATCAAGGAGCAGTACCAGAACAACGAAGAGATATTCGCTTCTATATTCCATGACCTGCCTGAATTCGTCTTTTCCTTGTGAATCGACATTTTTGTAACATTGTGCATTCATGCATCAGAAAGATAATAATATCGCATCGGTGATTAACCGGTATGACGCTTACACCCATTCAAGTTGACAAGGTTTGCACAGACCTGCAGACCGCAGTGAGAGTGGAGAAAAGCTCAAAGAAAGTAAGAAAGATAGAATCAGATTTTTACCGGAGCGTACTGGAAGCACTTAGAACCCTGAGAATAGAGGCTGAATCAGCTGTTGCTTCGGATATTGAGAAATACATGAAGATCAAGGAGAGAATCAAACAGGTCGAGACGGACTTCACCGTATTTTTCCAACTTAGGTTCAGCAAGCTTATGAAACTCTCTCTGCATGAGATCGAAGGAGAGGAATGGAATCAGCTGACTACAGAGGAAAAGGAGTTCCTTGAAAAACAGAAGCAGACCATTCAGGAGATGATGCGAAGATTCACCGATACCTCCGAGCGCGAGACACCAGTTCCAACTGTTACAAGAGAAGAGATAGAACTTCATCCTCAACCCGAGAATAAAAAGGTTGAGGACAGTTACGTTCTTGTGCGGATAACATCAGATCTTCCGCCAATTTCGCAGCCTGAGGGTGACTATGTCCTAAGAAACAATGACATAGTTCACCTGAAGGAGGGTTTCGCAACCATGTTAATCTCAAGGAAGTGGGCAGATAAGATACAGGTTTGATCATCAGGTTGCCCTTGAAGCACCCTATTATGATGCAGGACCAAAAAAGATAATAAAGCTCTTTTGCCTACTTCGGTGAATGTAAAAGCCCGAGGACAGCTAACGCTCGAAAGAGTGAGGAAAGTCCTCTCTCCTTGGTAAAGTTCAACCGGCGCAAGCCGGTATCCCGAGAGGGATGGTAAAGAGAAAAGAAATGCACGGTTTCCAGCAAAGTATGATTCGCAACGATGACGTTCCTGGAAGTACCGATGGGAACTCTCCCTGAATGGAGAAAGTCTAAACAGGCCCAGTGAGGTTACCGCAAGGGCCGGGTGAGACGCAGATCGAAAGGTCATCAGTCGAATGCTGTCAGCCGCGCAAGCGGGGAACAGAAAGAGGCTTACTCCGGGCATTTATTGTTCGAAATTAAACTAGCACCGAAAAATACATCTATGTAGTTCTGGATTCGTTGCGGTATGGCAGATAAGAAGTGTGAGGTGCCCGGTTGCACTAATGACAGCTTTCAGACAGTCCCAGCAGACCTTGCGCACAAGGCTTTCCCGTCAATTGAGGGCAAGGGAAAGGTCCATCTGTGCAGGGACCACTACAAGGAGTACAAGAAGGCTACCAAGAAGGAACGTGAACTTAAGCGCATGGACTGGGTCTAAGGCATGGGGGATCCAGATGGAATTTCA
>JAKATM010000088.1 GCA_021818765.1 Thermoplasmata archaeon
ATAATGTTGACTTCTGCAGTCTTAGATCACGATTCTGCATTTATCGCTGAATCTGTTATATACACAAGGTAATGGAGAATTATTCATATATCTAGCGAGTGCTACCGAGGGCATATGAAGTTCTATTTTGCATTTGACTCTGATGAGTCTGAAAGGCAAATGTGCGCTGAAATCACGGGCATGTCGTATGCACATGATCTCAACGAGGCCGATGTTGTTTTCTTTGGACCCAGCCCGCAGGTAGGAAAAAATACAAAGATACTACAGCGGCTATATGCAGGTACGGACGACCTTGATCTTTCTGGCATACCATCAGGAATCACCGTGCTTTCTAATGCCGGCGGTTACAATGAACCTGTGGCAGAAACAGTTTTTGCACTTCTTCTTGCACACTTCAAGAAGATATGCAGGCATAATTCAGATATGCATGCCGGTATATATAAAAAGCTAGGAGTTGAAACCCTCTTCGGAAAAACGATAGGCATTTATGGCTTTGGAGGGATTGGGCAGCAGGTTGCTAAGATCGCATCCATAATGGGAATGCATGTAACCGCTTACAGCAGGCACAAAACATCTTTTCCCGAAATTACATGGCACGAGTCGCTCGAAAACCTTGTACAATCGGTTGATATTCTTGTTATCTGCACACCACTCTCCCAGGAGACTAGGGGCAGAATAAATGCATCAATTCTTGATAGATTCAGAGGACAGTGCATTGTTAACATTGCCAGGGCGAATATAGTTGACCAGACTTCCATGCTTTCATTCCTGTCAAAGAACAGCGACAAGTTTTATCTTAGCGACGTCTGGTGGGACGAGCCGAACATCAAGGTAAATCCTCCCGATAACTGCATAGTGACACCGCATATTGGTGGTAATGGCGGTGAATACAGGAACGAGGCCTTTGCACGGGCATTCAGAAACGTGAAGTCATTCATCGAAGGAAACAGGCATAACGTTGTGAGGTCAGCCTGAGCACGAAATTCACAGGAAATTCGGCACTATTTCTCATTAAACATGAAGGATAAGACTAGCTGGATAAACTGGATCATACTTTTATATATAATTGCCATATAGTATTAAATAAAAGCAGGATTACATAATGTCCTAGATTTTATAAGCAAAGTGTTACAAATGGACAACTTCGAGAAATTTAACCTTAACCAAGAATTGTATAGCGCATTGAAAGAGATGAACTTCAAGACACCAACGGAAGTTCAGGAAAAAGCCATTCCAATCATTTTAAACGGAAGGGATATTATTGTTCAGTCAAAGACCGGAACAGGCAAGACAGGAGCATTCCTGATCCCCATTATTCAGAAGCTGGAGGCATCGGATGCCTTATCGGCAATGATTATTGTTCCGACAAGAGAACTGGCAATACAGGTTCATGGCGTGATGAAGAAATTAGCACACGGATCAGGACTCAAGGCAGTACTTGTTTACGGCGGAGCCTCTATAAACGTTCAAATCGATAAGCTGAGGGATGGGGCGAACATGGTAATCGGAACCCCCGGGAGGATAATAGATCTCATGGAAAGAGGAGAGATTGATGTCTCAAGGATAAAATTCCTTGTTTTAGATGAAGCGGATATGATGCTTGACCTGGGATTTATAGATGATATTGAGTTAATCATAAAAAGCATGCCCAGGGAAAAACAGATGATGCTCTTTTCCGCAACAATGCCGTCAAAGATTTACGGACTTTCGCAGAGATACATGAAGAAGGCGGATATGCTTAATATCAGCAGTGACCAGGAACTCACAGTGGATACTATATCGCACAGCTATGGCATTTCAGACCGTGCTCATAAGATAAGAACGCTCGTTTCATATATCGACGAATACAAACCCAGGAAAGCAATCATCTTTTCGGACACAAAGCATAACGCTGATTTCCTCCACAGGACCTTGGCAAGACTAGGCTACCAGGTTGCTGTCATTCACGGCGACATGAGGCAGGCACAGCGTGAAAAATCTCTTATGGATTTCAGGCACAACGTGCAGTTCCTTGTTGCCACTAACGTTGCATCAAGGGGCCTCGATATAACGGGCATCTCGCACATAATCAACTACGATACACCACTTGATCCTTATGTTTACGTCCATAGGGTGGGCAGATCTGCGAGAATGGGTGCGGACGGAGTTGCATTCTCTATTGTGGTTCCTGAAGAAGAATACATAATCAGGGAGATTGAGAATTCGGTAGCTGTCAGGATGAAGCCAGTTTATCTGGACGAGAGTAAATTCGATGACTCAGTTCTTGGATTAAGGGGAAATAACCACACTGAAAGATCAGATAGATCTGAACGCCGCGGACCTGGCGGAGGCCAATTCAGGGGAAATTATGGTCGAAGACCGCCACAGCAGAGAGGAGGCGGCAACTATTCCCATGGCAACAGGGGAAGACGTGACTACCACCCTAACCACTGAAACTCATATTATTCCCACAAATAAGAGACTAAAATCTCTTTATAATTTATTCATTTAAGCTATAATTTTTGCATACATATCTTCTTAGATGTTAATCAAATTCTACATTAAGTGAAGTCTGTAGATAATTTTCCAGATCAGACAACTTTATCCTTTCCTGTTCCTTGCTATCTCTCTTCCTCACCGTTACGGTCGCAAATTTCTCAGAGTTTTTATCAACGGTGTCATAGTCTGTCGTAATGCAGAAAGGAGTGCCTATTTCATCCATCCTTGCATACCTTTTTCCAATGGAACCGGAGGAATCAAAGAACACCCTGAATTTTCTTGCAAGTTTAAGAAACGTCTCCTTTGCTTTAGCATTGATCGCATCGTCATTCTGGAGTGGCAGAATTGCAGCAGAATAGGGTGCAAGATAAGGCTTCAGGGAAAGAACCTGCCTGTTGTCTGAACTCCTATAGAAAAGATCCACCTGAGCCCAAACATTCCTGTCTACGCCGAAGGATAGCTCAAGGACATGTGGTATGAACTCTCTGTCTCCCGCCTTTGCAGCCAAGCTTTTGTTTGACCCTTTAGTGTGCGATGTTAGGTCATAATCCCCGCGGTAATGAAGACCGCCAACCTCCTTGAATCCACCCCAGCTCTCTATTTCTAGTTCAATATCCATATGTATCTTGTTGTAGAATGCCTTATCCTCTCCACCTTTTTCGAGGAAGCGGAACTTGCTATCCGGCACTCCAAGAATTTTTCTGTAGAATCGGTCTATTATTGCCATGTGATACACGTAAAAACCAGGATACCCTCTTGAAATGAGCTCATCGGGCGTCAGGGCTACCAGGCTTCCTGTCGCATAAGGAACGACGTTTATCCTGGTTTCTGAAAATCCAGAAAGATCCGGGAGAAATGCCTGGTCGTCAAAGAATATCTGGAGTTCCGCCTGTATTAGCTCCCTCAACCTGTACAATCCCTGCCTTGGTGATATCTCGTTACGATATGCCCTGCCTATTATTGCGAGCCCAAGCGGAAGTTTCTGCCTAAGCAGGTTGTATTCTCTGTAAAAGTTCAGGTAGGCGGATTGGGCAGTTTCAGGTCTCAGATAACCATGGTCAGATCTATCCGGTCCAAGAGCCACATCTATCATCATGTTGAATGGCTTTGCCTCACCCAGCGGTCCGCCGCACTTTGGGCATTTCAGGCTGTTCTTAGCAACTACAGCATCAACTTCCAGGGGAGTTGCGCCTTCGTTAAGCTGGACACCAAGATCGGAAAGCAGGACATCAGCCCTGTAGTACGTTTTGCACTTTTTGCATGCGATAAGTATATCGTTGAATCTCTCAGCATGTCCAGAAGCTATTAGTGGTTTTTCTGGAAAGAGCGTTGTTCCGTCGATAAGGAAATAGTTCTGGTTTCTCTCCACGAAATATGAAAGCCATATATTCTCAAACCTCCTCTTTAGCATAGCCCCTATGTGACCATAATCAAACAATCCTGCAGAGCCCCCATATATTTCAGCAGAAGGCCAGAACATACCGGTCCTGCGGGCATAACCAAGTAGGTCTTCTATATTCATTTCAGCGTTCGGTATCTACTAAGGTTTAATATTATCTACTTCCACCACTGAATGTAATATGATAAATCAGGATCATTAGGCAATATGCATTCAGCCAATCTATAAGTAATTCAGAACCAAATTCCGTTAGCGTACCGCGCGACATGAGCGTTGCGGAACTAGCAGGTGTTGACTCAAAAATAGGTCCAGAACCTGTCTTCCCACAGATCATACTCTTCTTTCTTTTCCTGGATCTCCTGGGTTACAAAGTCCTTGTCCTTCTTCATCGTTTCATATTCATGCATAACCTGCTCATAGCTCTTGTGTGATAGGTTGTCAAATCTCTCCTTGATCTTCTTCTCATTGTGTGGATGCATTTTACCTACATGAGGTCCCGCGTAAAGTATCCTGAAATATTTATCGTGCCCGAGAGTAACATGGAATATTCTCCACTGGAGGTCCAGTTCACTTCTCAATTCATTCCCGACAATATTTGCCATTGCAGCAACAAGCGCACGATCGTCAGACCCGCTTGAGAGCTGGAATGCAATTTCCACTCCCTTTTCCATAGAACACTGAGTTTCTTATCTTATTTCACTCTTTTTAATTATTAATTGAATTAGGGGTGGTAATAAATTATACATAGGATCATCATAAAAGTAGTTGTATGCCGGGATCGGGGATCGAACCCAAGACCTTCGGATTTCTCAGCTTACGCTTATGAGTCCGACGCTCTACCAACTGAGCCACCCCGGCAGGTTTAGGCCACGACTTCGGCGACTACTTGTTCAGACTCAGGTTTCTTGAAACCCAAAACCTCAGTCTTTCGTATCTCGAGCTTCTTCATTGTGTATATCTGTCTTATTTCTCTCGACATTTCATTCAGAACTTCATCGCCGATGAAATACGAAACTAGATCCTGAAGATTCGATGTTGATATTTTCTCCTTCAAAAATTTTGCGAGAGCAAGCCTTATGTCAGCCCTCTTGTTCGAGATGAGTTTAACGTCCGAAACTCCCACCACCTTGACTGCAAGGAGATAACCGTCATGAGTGTAATCCTTCTCGATTACGTCAATGCGCTCTTTTCTTCTTCTTACCATCCTTCTTATAGAATCATCACTGACATAGCTCCCAACGAATGATGTGAAACACCTATTTCCCTGGCATTCATCGACCTTGAAAACCATCTTCAGGTTGGTTTTCTTGAAATTTCCAGTCATGTCGGAAACAGGCATCTCAATCTTTCTGCCGACCATGTTCTTGGGATCGATTCCTGGGCTAGTAGCTATCTCCTTTTCTCCCAGATACGCGGGCGTCAGTATTGAGTACCAGACCTTCTCCCTCCACTTGTCTTTTCCTTTTTTCTGTTGTCTTTCCGTAGCCATTGTTTACCTCTGTATATGATTAACCTTCAGGCGACGAGTATTTTAAGAAGCAAATTAAAGCTTTCGATACCTTCCCAAAATGCGTGGGGAACTCTTATATAACAGCGAAAAATCACTTTCCTGCAACATTAGCCCCTAATAATAGAGGCAGTCATGCAGTGAGCTCCACCATACCCGCCTGTCAATTCAGACAAGTTTGCGGTCACAAAATCAAGACCGTAGTCTTTTGATGCCTTGCTCCTAGGAAACATGTTGCTTCCGCCTTCTACATTAAGTACATGCTCAATTGCCGCCAAGGTAGATGGAGAGAAGACATTCTGGGATATCAGCTTTCTCAATACCTTTGAAGAGTCTACGGCGAGAAGATGATTCTCCTTCAGCGTCAGAAAATTAGACGAATAGCTGAGTTGCTCCGCTATACTGAGCGGAATTATTTCCACACCCTTAGATTTGAGATATGCGGAAAGCGTGGTACTGGAAACCTTCTTCGGCGCTCCATCCGAATGAGAATATATCGTGCCTTTAGCCTTCTTGGCCAGGACTGGAGAAGTTACCGCTGCATCCTTAGAAACGAAGTTGAAATAAGTATCCAGGTGCATATTGATCATCTGATCCCTGGGCTCTTTTTCCATGAAATCATAAATGGGGTTCTCAACAACCAGAAACTCCTTGGCGGACGAAATTCCCGAATTGATAAAAGCCAGGGCACCGTCAAGGTCCGACCTTGAACCAGTGCCTATGATTGCATAATCACCTGCGGGCATAAAATCGCCGCCTTCAAAGTAGCCCGAACTAGAAATCGACTTGAACTGTTCCCTGTTCTCATAAACGGATCTCAGGATAAACTCAGTTATGCTGTTCTCCTTTTGGCGCTGCCTCATTCTCATTCTACCGAAGAATATCCCACCGTTTGAAACCGCCTGCTGGTCTCGCATGAAATAAAGATTTGCGAGTGAGATCGG
>JAKATM010000089.1 GCA_021818765.1 Thermoplasmata archaeon
ATAAATGTTAAGGGTCGCTGTTGCGCAGATGCAGTCCAGTAGCGATATTGATCATAATATAAGAAAGAGCCAGGAACTTCACGCAGAAGCAGAGAAAGGTTCTGCTGACATGATTGCTTATCCCGAATACCAGCTATATCTCGCAGACTATTCAAAGCGGGATGAGGCCTTGCTTGCGGGGAAGAAAATACGCAAGATATTGCCTGATTTTATTCGTTCACTGAGAATCCCCGCGCTGATAAACTATCCTGAGATATATGGTGACAGGATATACAATACATCTGCCTTTGTCAACAATGGAAAAATTCAATGGAAGTACAGGAAAATTCACCTTTTCAATGCATTTTCCAGGCGTGAAGGGGACGTTTTTGCTGCCGGCAGGATGATCCAGCAAGGAGGCATGCTGAATGATATCATGTTCTCAACCTTGACATGCTATGATCTTAGGTTTCCGGAACTTTCTAGAATCTTTGCGGTTTCAGGCGGTGAATTACTTTTCTACCAGGCAGGATGGTTCAGTGGCGAGAATAAGGCGGATCAGTGGCTTACGCTCCTAAAGGCGACTGCGATACATAATGGCCTTTACGTTGCCGGGGCGGCACAGACCGGAAGCATGTTTACAGGGAATTCGGTGGTATTTGATCCGGATGGAAGAATGATTGCTCATGAAAAGGATGCAGAGGGAGTTATACTGGCAGATGTTTCAAGCGACACTGTAAAACGGTACAGGATTGATACTGCCGCCATCAGTGCTAGAAGGGATGACGTCTATTTCCTTGGGATACGAAGGAGTTACTAAATATAATTCGGGCCTAGACTATTTTCCTGAGAAAAATGAGCATTTCACCGGGATCCGGGACCCTGTATCTTGCAATACTATCACCGGGACCAACATGAATTGTGATGGCGTCGGGGTTCTCCCTGAATGCATCCTCGTCAGTATTATCGTCTCCAGCAATTAATTTTCTCATGCCAGCTGCATATTGCCGAATAGCAATTCCCTTGTTTATTCCTGGGATCCTTAACTCTATGATTCTCTTTCCCGAATACACCGCCATCCCGCTTGCGGCGGCCAACCTGTTAATAATATCTATAAGGGTGCCGAGATATTCTTTCTGCATCAATCCGGTGTGAAACAGCACGTTTGCACCCTTGTTATAGATCCTGACGCCCGGGAATTCCTTCAGGTATTCATCCCTCTTTTCATAAATGTCATCGCATATCTTGACGAATTTCTGGAACTCTGGAACATTGTACCTCAAATCACCCTTGAGAGAGGTCATTGCGCCATGCAGTGCTATTACATTAAAACCGTCACCGATGAAATTGATCATTTCCTGCAGCGATCTACCGGTAACGATGAACAGCCGGTACCTCTCATCGAGTGCACTGAGCGTTTGTATAAGCCCGGCTGGAGGAAGCGCGTCTTCAGGGTTCATTACAATCGGAACTAGCGTACCGTCGTAGTCGAGGAACAGCGCAGGTTTTTTCAGTTTTATTTCCTGCACCAAAGCATCAATTGCGGGCTGGTTTCGGCTTATTTGTTTCACCTGGCCGTCTCTTTGAAATCTCCTTCTCAATTCTTGAAAGCCACCAGGCAGAGTTTTTTCTCCTGACCACAGCCTTCATGTCTGCAAGCCGGCTTTTTCTCTCTTCTGGACCCATGTTTAGTGCCCTGTAGAGGGAGTCTGCCATCTCCTTGATATCATATGGATTCACGATAATTGCGGATCGGAGATCCGAGCTGGCTCCGGCGAATTTTGACAGAATAAGTATGCCATCCTCGGAGGCAGCCGCAAACTCCTTGGCCACAAGGTTCAGACCATCTATAAGCGGCGTTATGAATGCAATATCCGAGAACCTGTAGTGGTTCTTTAACACATTATCTGAAACTTTCCTGTACATGTACAAAATTGGTGCCCAGTCCAGGTCGCTGAATCTTCCATTGACCCTCCCTATGTTCATCTCAAGTTCCCGCTTCATTGCTATGTAATCGCTTACCGTGGTCCTGGAAGGAGTCACCAGCATTACATAGTTGAACCTCCCCTTAAGTTCCGGGTGCCTTGAAAGCATATATTCAACCGCCAGTACCCTGTTCTTGAGCCCCTTGGTATAGTCAAGCCTGTCAACCGAAAAGATCGTCTTCCTTTTTGGATTCGACTTCCTTCTCGTTTCAGAGGGGTTCCATGCACCGTAGTATTTATCATCGATGCCCAGCGGGATTGCAAGTACCTTGCCTCTTATAGTCCATGCCGATCCGAGCAACTGCTCCTGGGTTTCCAGAAAGTTCCTGACAAATATGTCTGTATGGAATGTTATCATGTTAGACGATATCAGAGATTCGAGAATTTCCCTGGCCTGTGGAAGTATTGAGAAAAATTCCCCTGCCACCCATGGAATGTGCCAGGTCGTCACTATGAAAGAATCGGGGAGCATCTTTCTAATCATGCCTGGAACCATTGAAAGCTGGTAGTCATGAATCCATATCACCGAATCCCGATCGGCGTGCATGGCAATTCTTTCAGCAAACTTCCTGTTTACCGTAACATAAGGGTCAAAAGCACGATCCTCGGTTTTTATCTTTTCCCTGAAATAGTGGAACAGCGGCCAGAGCGTGCCGTTCGAGAAATCATCATAGAAACCCCTTTTCTCATGGGAGCCAAGAATAACACGTGATACATGGTACCCATCAACCTTCTCTTCCTGATAGTTTGAATCGGATGACCCGTCGCCCCAGCAGACCCAGGTGCCTCCTGAATCGTTCATTAGCCTTCGCAAACTTGATGCCACACCACCGGGATTCTGCTTAACTACATCCTTCCCATCTATCCTGTCGTGAGAAAAAGGTGCCCTGGCGGTAGCAACAATGTATTTCATGTTATTGGATTAGCCAATCATATATAAGCCTGAGGTTGAGTTAAATGACGATTTTTCCTAATATGTTAGTATCAATATTTATTATTTCTACATTAATCATTGGTTGATATAAATGAAACTAACAAATAATGTTACTTTACTGGTAACTGTTATAATGATTGTTGCCGCTGGAATTGGCGTCGGCTTCATGATAACCGGCAGCATAGGTCAGAACCATGGATCCTCTACATCTTCGGTATATGATTTGAACCTCGTAATAACCACAAACAACTACTACAACAATTCCACCGGAGATCAGCCTGCTTACTTCGTGCTGGGGCAGAACGGCCTTGAATCTTCAGCAAACATATCAATTCCTGCATTCACCCTGATAGATCTGACAATATTCAACTATGACAACGGCAACGGAAGCATAGCTGGTCCCCAGTATGCCAATGTAACAGGTACAGTCGGCGGGACGGAAACCTACTTCAACAACACGTTGATGAACGCAACCGACCCTTCAAACACAATCAACATAAATGGATCAATTACAACCAAGAATGTATCTGAGTCTCTGGTTGCACACACATTTACTATACTCAGCACAACTGGCAGCGTCCTGGTTAACGTTCCTGTGCCCGTATCCAGTGTGGTTCATGCTTTATTCTACATAAACCAGACTGGCACATTCAACTGGCAGTGTGAAGTGGACTGCGGTTCCGGTCCAACAGGATGGGGCGGCGCAATGGCTACACCAGGCTGGATGATGGGATCTATAAAGGTCTCACTCTAAACCATTTTTATAATTTCATTTTTCTCATTCATATAGAAGAATTTTAGTTTTTTGACGCATTGCAACTACTCCCATTCAACCCTGGCATAACATTGATTTCAGACATGATTGAAAGGGCGTTGATCCACCCGAATCGGATCCCTTATTAGATGAAATCAGTCAAAAGTGAGCCGAGCTTCTCTATAAATACTTCGGTCCTGTCCCCGGGCTTAATCCAGACTCTCTTCTCAGGCGGGTACCCCACAATAACTCCCCCCGGAGTTCCGGTTAGGATTACATCACCAGGATTCAATGGAAAATACTTTGTTATGTAACTAACAAGATAATCGACAGAAAAGATCATGTTCTCTGTATTAGATGTCTGTCTCAATTCATTATTCAGCTTCAAAGATATGTCGAGTTTTTGTGGATCTGTTATTTCATCTGCCGTTGTGATGTACGGTCCTATTGGAGCGAACCCCGGGAGTGTTTTTCCAAGAAGAAACTGTGAAGTTAGGAATTGGAGGTCTCTTGCAGAAAGATCATTTGCCGGGCAATATCCAAAGATATAGCCGCGGGCATCTTCTTGCTTGACCTGAAATGCTTGCCTCCCCATTACCACGGCCATCTCGGCCTCATAGTCCAAGTCGTGGACAGTTTCAGGTATAATGACCTTCTGGCGGTGTCCTATTACGGCATCCGAATATTTGCTGAAAAGAACTGGATTTCCTTTCAGCTCTGTCTTGGTTTCATCGGCATGCTGACGGTAGTTGAATCCTACACCAACTATCTTGTCCGGATGCATTACGCATGGCAGAAATTCAATCTCTTCATCAGACTTTAGGAGAAGTTCATAAGAAACCTCGTCGTTTTTAAGTGATTCAAGCAGGTTGTAATTTGACATTACGTTTTCAGTTGAACAGGAGTTGATATCTCCTTTTCTATCATAAGGAAGTGTAGAATAGAGCAAGATCTCCTCGTCTAGTTTTCGCGCAAGAAATGTGTGTTTTTTATATCTGACGTTTGCGATTTTCAAGCATCAGTTTATTCTGAAAGCATATAACTATGTTGCCCTTATCCAGTAAATACCCGATAAGACAGTATCAGGAATATTCATTTTGACTGTACTTGGCATAGAACCTCACTGCGTTTTCTATTTGACTGAGGAATCAAGGTTAGTAGCCTGGGAAAGGTGAAAGCACAGTTGGTACAAGCTGGAGCTAATAATTTCCCTTAATTCGAGAATATGATTATCGAAAGTTTTTCCTTGCAGAAGATGAATATTGAGAGGTAATTTAGGTAAAGCTTTAATCATAATAGATTATGAAGATTTATGGCAGAATGGTATGAATCAGGTCAGAAATGGTATCCGAGTGAATATGGGGAGAGCGATGAATTAGGTTCATATAATAATGTTACCCCGGATAAAGTACTTAAGGCAGTTTCATTGGTAAAAAAGGGCAGAATATTGGATCTGAGTCACGAGATATACAACGGCATGCCTGGAAGGCAGTCTGCTCATGGTCCATTTTTCTATCTTCTATCACAAAGGGTTTATGATAACAGGCCTCCATTCAGGGCACCCACCAAGAATAAGTTTGGTGCTTCTCTTTGCCGGATGGAGATGGTTGACCATCTCGCCACACACCTGGATTCACTGAATCATATAGCATTCGAAAATAAATTCTATAATGGAATTGATGCATTTGACGTTTCAACTACCTATGGAACAACAAAACTAGGCATTGATACAACCCCTTCGCTTGTGACAAAAGGAATTGCAGTTGATGCAACAGGTGGCCGGAATATAATGGGCCAGGGAGAACCAATCTCTCTAGAATTTGTGAAGGAATATCTGAAAGAACGGCATATAGAAGTGGAAAATGGAGATGCTATCTTCTTTTATACAGGGGTAGGGCAGTTATGGCACGACCCACCAAAGTATAATGACTATTTTGAAAACTCACCGGGTATAGGGATAGATCTGGCAAAATGGCTTGCAAGCAAGAAAGTTTCCGTAACCGGCAGCGATGCACCAGCCACGGAAGTTTCACCGCCTGAGCTTAAAAATACAAGACTTCCCGTTCACCAGTATCTTATAACCCTTCATGGAATAAGGCTCATTGACAACATCAATTTGAATGAATTGGTAAAGGAAGGCGTCTCACAATTCATGTTTACATTATCGCCATTAAAGATACTGGGGGCCACGGCATCGCCTGTATCCCCCATGGCCATTTTTTAACTTATTTCCCATGATCTTTTTCATCCCTTTATTGGCGATATATCATCCATGACATCATAATAAACATACAACGGTACAGGCTGAACCCTCTTAAGTTTATGAATAATAATTACGATGAGCAAGTAGGTATAAACTTGCTTTTCGAATATTTTTTACTCCATTACAAGATACCGTATTATGGCAAGAAAGAAGATTTCTGTAATTGGCGCTGGAAATGTTGGTGCATCTGTCGCTCAGGCTCTGGCTATTGAGAAGCTAGGCAATATATACCTTTTTGATGTTGTCGACGGTGTTCCGGAAGGCAAGGCTCTTGATATCCAGGAGGGAGCACCTCACTGGGGATATGATCTTGAAATAAAGGGATTCACGACCACAAAGCCTGAAGTATACGAGAACCTGAAGGGATCTGATGTTATTGTTATAACAGCTGGACTTGCAAGGAAACCCGGAA
>JAKATM010000090.1 GCA_021818765.1 Thermoplasmata archaeon
TGGGAAAACTCTCAGATGAGAACCTCGACAAGCTGGTGGACATAATTTCCGAAGTTAAGATGACAGAGATATCTGTCGAGGAGATACTGAAAGCCATCCAGGCTAAGTATCCGGAAATGGTAAAGGAACTCGAAGAGCTAATCTGATCTTCCATAGATATTTTTTATATATTTTATTAAATTATAATTCTCTTCCGCTTTTGGCGGGTTTTTTATCATTCTGGAATACCCATGCTGTCAAGCCCAAAATCACCCGACTTCATCTGTGCCTTCAGCATCTTTTTGAAGTTCCTGTTTCCCTGAAGTTGCTTGATGTTCTTCTTCATTGATTTAAATTCCTTGAGAAGTGATCTTACCTCCTCCTCTTTCCGTCCTGATCCCCGGGCTATTCTGGAAATGCGCTTAGCATTGATCAGGTCCGGCTCTTTCAATTCCTTGTAGGTCATTGAGTCAAGGATATTCCTGTAAATGACCAATTTCCCTTCCGCAGTCTCCAGAGTATTTTCGTCCAGCTTCTCAGAACCGGGCATCTTGGCAAGCGGCAGAGCTCCTACAAATTTCTTCATGATGCCAGGCTTTGCGAATTTCTCCCAAACATCGTACATATCCATAAGATCGAACTTCCCAGACATAAGCTTTGAAACGGATGCCTCAGCCTGTTCCTCCGATATGTCCGCAATCTCCGCAATTTCAAGCAGGCTGCTCAGGTCGCCCAACCCAAGCAGCCTGGAAAGAAATGACTTGGGATTGAATATTTCAAGGTCTTCAAGATGTTCCCCTGTACCTATAAAGTAAACTGGAGCTCTTATCTCAGATACCGCGCTAAGGGCACCTCCCCCTTTGCCGGTACCGTCCATCTTTGTTATTATGACTCCTGTTATGCCTACAGCACCGTTAATTGCCTTTGCCTGTGGTCCGGCCTGCTGTCCAACTGCAGCATCCAGAACATACAGGACCTGATCGGGATTGAATGCCTTCTTGAGTTTAACGATCTCATCAAGAAGTTCCTTGTCTAGTGAATCCCTTCCGCTGGTATCAATTATCTTTATCTGGAAAGAATCGAGTGCTTCGAGCCCCCTGGTTACAATCTTTACTGGATCTTTAAGCGACTTGTCACCATAAAATCCAGACTTTACCTGCTTTGAAATCTGTTCAAGCTGTTCCATAGCTGCCGGGCGATGCACGTCAGCAGCGATCAAGCCAACGGAGAGACCTTTTCTCATGAAAAACTTGGCTAGCTTCCCCGCAGAAGTTGTTTTTCCTTGCCCATAAAGGCCAACAAGCATAATTGTCTGGGGGGCGAGCGTCAGGTTGGATTCCACCCCCATAATCTTCAGAAGCTCCTCATAAATTATCTTCACGATGAAATCCTGCGGGGCCATACCGCTGGGAGGTTTTTCCTGTGTCGATCTCTCCTCTACAGTCTTGGAAAGATTAAGGGCTAGCTTTACGTTCACGTCTGCCTTGAGCAAAATTCTCTGCAGATCCCTGACCACCTCTTTTATAGTCTCCTGATCTACGTAGCTGGATTTTGTTATCTTCCTGATTGTTTCCCTTAAGGATGCAGAAAAGTTTTCCAATACCATATGTGCAACGGAATGAAATCAAATCATGCCTATTTGCTTTTTCTTTTGCATGGTACAAATCAGGTTGAATTCTCCTTTTAGATTCCAAAAGTCACTATCAATTGTAAATAAAATATTAATAATTTGGGATTATTGAAGAAAGTTTACTTTCTTCTAGGTTGGACACCTGCGATGAAATAATCTTGAACACAAAGGAAATAACTATTGCCCATGCAAGGTCTAGATATTCTATGATGAGATAGATGTAACCCACTTCGAAATTTTGATTATTAAGAAAAATTAAAATAATTATAGAAGAGAGAAAGACTCCATCCATTAACACAAGCAACAGGATGTATTTTTTATCTGCCCGGATCTTGGAAACACTTATGGTTGGATCAAGCACTTCAGAGAGCGATCTGTGAAGCTGTTCAATGTCTGGAATTGCCTCGGCTGCAGCTGATTCAAAATCATCTTCATTTCCATTTTCTTTTATGCTATTTAACATCCGCGTAACGGAGTCGCTTGCTTTGCTGGAGCCAAAGAACATTAAGAGTTCACGTGCAAGTTCTAGTAGTTTGGTTTTTTGTATAGCACCAAGCCGTTTAGAAATGAGATCAATGTGTCTTGTTACTTTTAAATTAAGCAAGTATGCCGCAACCGGGAGCAGTATCAGAGCAAGTAGAATAAGAAACTCCTGAACTAAAGAAAAGGAGGGTGGGCCAGATATCATTCAAAATTCATTTCCATCTTTCCATAATTAAATCTCATAGTAGGGTACTGTTTCCAGGAAAGATCTAGCTTTATCTGTCATAACATAGATGTTTTTGATTCCTGCTATCTCAATTTCCAGATAGTCCTTCTCAATCAATCTATCTAAAATCTTAAGAGCGGAGGTATAGTTCAAATTGCATTTGGTAATTATGTTGGTTATACTTGCACCATCCTTTTGGCGTATGAAGTTAAGCACGTCCTTCATTATTTCCATTTTCTCTCTCTTTCTAGCATGAGTTCCGGACTCTTGCTCGATATTAGTAAAATAATTCTCATTCCTAATTTTTTTGACAGTTCCGTCTATCATAACATAATTTATGCTTAAGATAAGATAAACCAAGAGAGATTTGGCCAGCAGCCTCTCCTTGTATCCACAAGGACTTGCTAAGACACATGCATAGTTCGACTTACTTGTGTCCCGTGTCACGGCAGCAATTGCAATGGTCTTCACAATATCTAAAGTTTTGGGAGCAGAAAATACAAGAAGTGTTTGTGAATCCTCTTTTGATACAAATTTAAGTTCTTTGTACTTGCCTAAATCCTTGCTTCCCGAAGGTTTATTGTTAGGATACATCTCCCAGACATATTCGTTCAGCTCAAGGTTGCCATTGGAAATCGCCAGCAGCTTATGACCTGTAAGACCGAACAATTTATTTTGCATACGCTATCATGGTTCGCACTACCAAGTAACCAGTGTAAAGCACTTATTAAAGTGTTGTGTATTAATAATACTCGAAGTTTTCGAAAAACCTTCGCTTTATTATTGAAAAACGAGATTAACATTAAAAGTTAATCAAAATTTGGCATAAGACGTTGGAAGAAGCAATATTTTCTCTTAAATTTTTTCTCATGGAACTTATATAATCTTTACAATTATAATCCCGTAGACTTTACGCCTATGTTGAATATTAAGCCTTTACCATGAATACCCAGATTATCTAAGTTAGTAATTAGGATCATCTCTCGACTTGTTTCTGTTCTGCTACGTATAATTTTCTCTCATGCTCTTTTTTCAGCTAAAATTAAGTAGATTCTCCGATCTTTCAATAAGGGTTTGTTTTATAAGAACCAAACTCTCATCGCTTTCTTTTTCCTGCGACAATTAAGGATGTGCTGCAGATCCGCTATCCTAATCAAATTCAATGGGATACCTCTTGTTAGAACCACTTAATAATCTTCTTCCGAATATCCTGAATATTCTATATTTTTGAGCTAAATATAGGCACCACTGATTTGCCTCACAAACACCGTCTTATCAATAAACTGATAATTTCAGGTTACATCAAAACGGTGTAGTGATTAAAAGGTTAACTCTGTATATACTCTTATTGAATAGTCTCCCTTTTAACTCTTCTTCTGTCTTTATATAATAGCATATAGGTTCTTTGCCCGTTATATAGCATCGGAGGTTAACTAACTATGGATAATAAAGAGAAGTTTGTATTGGCCATTTTTGTATCTATTGTACTTGTACTGTCGTCGAGTCTGCTCGTTTTCAATCTGTCGCCAAGCTCTGGTAATTCCGGCACTACAGCCACTCCGGCTGTCTCTGGCGGGCTTTATAATGTTTCGTTCAAAGAAACTGGCTTGACTACGGGACTGCAGTGGAATGTCTCATTTGACGGAACATATGGAATTTCAACCACAAGCGTAATTGTCTTCCAGGTTGCAAACGGCACACATACTTACACGGTTGCCAATTTGTCAGGGTTCAGTTCATCGCCATCTTCAGGCTCTGTAACTGTTAGTGGATCAGCAGTAAGTCAGGCAATAACATTTACAAAACTTGCACCAGTAGTGATATCACCAGTTAACCTTGGAACGGCTGGACAGTTCACGATCCTGGCAAAAACAGGGATTTCCACAACTGGAACAACATCTATTGTTGGTAACATAGGAGTTAGCCCTGCCGGCAGCACGTATATAACCGGTTTCTCATTGATAATGAATTCATCAGGACAGTTTTCCACATCTTCAATGGTTAACGGTAGAGTATATGCAGCCACATATGCATCTCCCACGCCTTCTGATCTGACAACCGCGGTGAGTGATATGCAGACCGCATATACTAATGCTGCAGGTAGAGTCAACCCCAATTATGTGAACCTTGGAGCAGGAAACATAAATGGTATGACCCTTGTGCCCGGTCTTTACAAGTGGGGAACTGGCGTATCTATATCAACAAGCGTTACGCTGACCGGTAACTCAAGTTCTGTCTGGATCTTCCAGATTTCAGGCGGGCTTACATTTGGTAATGGAGCGCATATCGTCATGAGCGGTGGTGCCCAGGCTAGCAACATATTCTGGCAGGTTGCAAGTGGAGTATCAATAGGTACCGGTGCAGCCTTTGACGGAATAGTTCTCTCGCAGACAGCAATCACAATTGCTACAGGTTCAAGCATGACTGGAATCGCCCTGGCTCAAACAGCAGTCACACTGCAGGCAGACAATGTAACTGCACCAACATCAACGCAATACCTAAGTAGTGACACGTTTACTGTCAGCTTTGCAGAAACAGGTTTACCATCTGGAACTACATGGTATCTCAACATGTCCTCTATGCCTTCATCTGGTCCTATTACACTCTCAACTTACACAGTGAGCTTGACAAACGGGTCTTACTCATACACGGTTAGTTCAATGAACCAGTCATATCATGCATCGAGTGGAACATTCTCAGTGAATGGAAAAATAGTATCTGTATCTCTTAGTTTCTCAAAGACTGCAACAAAAACACCATCATCGGGACTTTCAAGCACAGATCTATACTTAATTGTAGGTGTAGTTGTGGCATTGGCAATCGTAGGTACAGCAGTTGGGCTAATGATGAAGAAGAGAGGATCCAAATAATCCTCCAATATTTTTTAATTTAATTTTATTATTTGTAAATAGATATTAAGCTACCCAGCCGTTATTCATGATAATGCTGAAATGAAGCATTACTTTTATGTTTGTTACTTTCGTCTATAGCATTCCTCTGAGATAGAAGTGTACAGAAATATGTGTAAATATAAATCATGAATAGAAAATTCATGAAAAGAAAAAGGATATCTCCTTGAAGACGACCAAGAAGGCAAGGATACATGGAAGACATTGATAAAATTGTAACGGAAGTGGCAAAAAAACTGTAGAGGAATTCATTGAGAATTTCAGGAATACGGAAAGCGATGTACTCCTCTCGAAAAACCAGAACTAGAAAAATGGATAAATAACAGATCCATGAAGACAATTCTGGGAGAGATGAATGATATCAATGAATCTGGAAAGAGATTGATTACTCGCGAAAAATACGTATAGTTGAACTGATACTTGCTCTGTACTCTAAGGGAATATCCACACGTAACTTGGCTGATCTCATGCAGACAACATTCCAGATCCACAATATCTGCAATAACTGAGTTGACGCTTTAAAAGACAAGGAGATTCCAGATAAATTTCAATATTCCTTGACGGTCTCTACTTCTTTCTCACGAGAGATTGTGTCGAGAAGGAATCTGTCATATTTGCCATAGCATAAATGAAAATGAGGCAAACTAAAGTGAAATATCTGGCTTATATCCTATTATAAAGAAACATAACAAATATTTCACCCTAATTTAGGATATCAGCAACAGAGGAGTAAGAGAGCCTCCTCTCTCCATGGCGGACGAAATACTTAAGGGATAATTAGGTACCCAGGTCTTTCCAAGATCTGATTTCAAGTAGTGCATATTTCTGCAGGCATGAACCTTGAATCTGAAAGTAATGAGATAGATCTTGATCCTTAAGCAATGTTCACTTGCTTATTCCAGTACCTTTTACAAAGAAATTGCCCTGTGAGTTTCAATTCTCCTAGGAATTTTTCTGCTTCTGCAGAAGGAGTACTTTTTTCAGTAAAATTCAGGGTATACAAAAATTAATAAGTCACGCTTGAATGCGTGTTCTGTCTGCTGGAATTGTAGTTATATTTGAAAGGTATTCTT
>JAKATM010000091.1 GCA_021818765.1 Thermoplasmata archaeon
CAAACGGATACTTCTCGTCACATTTCCAAACTTGAAATTCTCTGCTTACCTGTTCTTTGTAATATTCCTCTTTAGCAGCGTTCCATGAGCGAATTGTTGTGAAGACGGGATCATTCAGTTTGTCCCATAGCTGTGTGAATCTTATCTTGTTCACTTTACGCCTTCCTTATTCTTTTCCTCAAGCCGTGCTTTCAGTTTTTTCATCTCCTCATCTAAAAGTCCTTTCAGTTTTTTCATCTCCTCATCGAAGTTCTCATTCGTAATGGTTGGAGCATCTGGCATGTTTTTAGGCTTGTTAG
Source organism: Thermoplasmata archaeon (assembly GCA_021818765.1). Classification (GTDB taxonomy): domain Archaea; phylum Thermoplasmatota; class Thermoplasmata; order Thermoplasmatales; family Thermoplasmataceae; genus UBA582. The sequence goes on from JAKATM010000091.1 coordinate 300, forward strand.
ACGATGATATCTGGTTAGAGGGAGTTATGCCCAGTTTTGCCAACTCGTCAATGGCCCACTTAGGAAACACAGAAATGTCAATTTCACAATCATCCCCACAATCTTCTGAACAAACTACCTTTCCACCCCGGATGTTCCAATCCCAAGCAGGGATTCTAACCCACCCCTGCATAGTAATATCTGGAGCTATCCTGCCAAAATGGCAGTACTCTTCTTCCTGAATGCATATACACTTGGCACTCTTGAAATCCTCTGTTTCAAACACCTTTTCATCATAGCCCCTGCATGCTCTACACATAATTCCTCCTATCTGTCGCCACTTACCACTTCTTCGCCTGTTTTTGGTCCTTCTTTCCTCCTTTCTAACATCTCTTTTAATTTTTTTATTTCTTCCTCAAAGTTTTCAGGGGTTATGAGTGGCTCTTTAGGTTGTGCTTCTGGCTTGATTTCAGAGGCAACGTTTGATGTTTTCTTTGGTGGCGATGTGTAGGCTCAACCTGACTCAAAGGCATCATAGTGGTGGAAATAGAAGGGTTATTCGGGTCGCCAAACTCAAACATGTGTATACCATTACCCTGTCCTGTTCGACCAACTGAGCATACGAGTACCTTATCACCCTCGAAACCGTCCTCGTAATCCAGCAGCGCAATGAACGGAATCCACTTTTTACATCGAAAACATTGAACTGCCTCTATCTTTGACCTGTCATTCGGATCACCATTTATTTTCCTTGTCTGATACCCTTTGTGTATGATGTTACGTCCTTTTCCTGATACGAACTGTGGGGCACTCGGAAATGATATGCTTGCAGCGCCACCCGGATAGAATTTAACAGTTGGCGTTCCTGTTCCTGTTTGGTTTCCTGCCTGCCCCAGCCCACTCATTATATCTTTCACGAACTCATCGAATGTACCTAAGTTTGCCCTTTTTATTACCACAGAACCTCATCCTCCTCTCCCTTGCCAATATACTCCTTGTAATTGGCTCCAGCAATAACCAGGTCTGCATCACTGAGCACATCTTGTAAGTATGCAACGTTCTCATTAAGCCCCGACCACTCTAACCACCCTTCAAAAGTTTCCTGAATCTTATCCCTCAACACATTTATCTTTTCATCAAATTCTTTCTCACTTACCATTTCACTCACTCCTCGTTTTGCCTAAAATTACCTTCTTGACCATTCCAATACCCCCTTTTCTGATCTCCTAACCTGATACTTAATTGGACGCGCTTTACTGTGTAAATAAAGGGGATGCAGTGGCTCCCCTTCTTTTGAATGCCCTAAATGTGCCATCTTTTCGCTATAATCAGGAAGAAGAGTGCGAAGTGCAATGTCCCCTCTTTCAATGTGCTTCCCATGATTTCCCCACGCAGTTATGACTAAATCAGTTGTTTGAGCTATATCCACTAAAGCTGCGTCGTTATCAGGACCAACCGGATCGCTTGACTTATACAATTCCTTTGGATCTGTTGATTTCAGTGCGAATATATTACCTACAATGAGTGAGCCGTAGCCCCACCTTTTTGCAAATCCGATACACCTTTTAACCGTAGGATCAAGGATGAATGCATCTGCTTTGCTCGGGTTCAGCATTATGAAACCGCATCTTGGCAGTCCTATATCCCATATCCGCCAAAGCTTATACCTGTATTTTTTATCCTGAGAAAAGACGGCCCCTGCCTTTATCGGCTCATCTATACTGAGTTCTGTCTGCTCATCACTCATTTACGGAACACCCCACAACACCCTGAAAACTGAAAGAAATGGCTCCCAAATACGCCCTGTTTGTTTCAGGTGATTCAGAATCATGTTAATCTTTTCTTTCGGAATTTCCGGAAGTTTTGCAAAGACTTGATCCCTTCTCACTGTATGTGGCTCAGATGCACATGCATCAACAATCACATCCATTACCTTGGCATAGTCGCCAAACAGCCCATCATATTTGACTTCCTGCAACTTTATTTTCATCTGATAGCCTCCGACTCTCTTTGATTCATCAGTGTATCAATGAATCTGCTTATCTCCTTGAGGCAGGAGCTATCAAAAGTTGTGAGTCCGTAAGGATAGAATGTGTATCTCCGCCAGTGTGGCATCCATCGGATTGTTCCGAGTGTATCGCCAGATGTCTTGCTTGATACCTCAAATACGGAGGTCTTAGTCTTTTTCTCTATTTCCTTAAATTCTAAAAGTCCATCAGACATTAACTATCACTCTCCTTCTTTTTTTCCTGATAGAACTTGCATGATTTATTCTCCCGATCAGGAATCCCATTAATCACATGCGCCACTGCTTTCACAGTATCGATTAATTCAGTATCGCCAAGCCACGTGATGCCATCCGGCTCAGGTTCCCAATTCATCTGTATCAATTTGCCTTCTGGCTTTCCTCCCATCGTGATCATAACACCTGCCTTAGTGAGATCTTCAACAGTCCTTGGAGGCATTTCAATCAGCCTGCCGTCTCGTAGAAACAGGTAGTGTACGCAGAAAACTTTCATAGTTTTGACACCACCTTTTTCTTTTTGGTCATGCGATTCAACTTTAGTACAGTAGGAGGGAGCTTATTTTTCCTGAATAACCCAAGGGCCAAAGCCGTCAGTTTATACGCGTCGCCTTCTGCATCTTCAATCTTGGTTCCTTTATCCTGCATTGAATATAATTGCATCAGGAAGCCCTCATAGGTAGCTTGAATCGCCACACAATAACCGAAGTTTTCTGCTGTGAGTTCGATCTCAAAATATCTACAGATTGCCTTGAGTTGGTCGAATTTGATGATGTTAAAAATACCCTTAAGCTGACTTTCAAATCTCTTTACAAATTCGTTGTTTATATCATCCATTACAACTCCGCCTCCCCGGGTAAAGTTATCGCACCAAACTTGGGCTTTTGCATTTGCAGAAAAACAAAGAACTTAGCGTGTGAACCCCTGCCATGCATGGAACATTCCTGTTTATCCTTTTTATCAAGTGTTCCCTTGTCAAGCAAATCCATGCCAGGAAAATCGTCCAGATAATCGATGAACTGGAATTGTTCCTCCTGATTGCAAAAGAACAGGAATACATCCATCGTAGAGGGTGGAAGTGGGCTTTCTCTTACGCTTAGGTTCATCACAAACCGCCTTCTTGTGAATTTACAGGAAATTCTCTCTTTATATTCGTCGGGAAACTGAGCTTGTAGTCTGTCTCGTAATCGAATTGATCATCATCATCCCATCGCGGCCTCCACTTTGAATATGGTTTCACTCTTGCGTCAAATGATACTATATCCCCTTCTACAAGGGTTCCAAGAGAGTTGAAACCCTTAGTCATGCTGAACCAAAGATGATCTGTAATAAACTCGCCAGATGAGAGTTTGACATTAATGAAAAGCAGTGTCTTTTCCTTGAAGAATGTGCTTTTAGAAGGCTTTTCTAGGAATTTGTCAAATCTCCACGATGGCTTTTCTCCGTATCGTGAAAATGTGGCGATAAATTTACGGCGTATAGGACCTAATTGCTTGAGTCCCTCTCTCATGAAATGACGCCCTCCTTGCTTGCAGTCGGGATATGATTATCCTTCAAGAACGACATGAATGACGCATCTTCAATCCCCCAAAGAAGGACGTCCTGCCATTCAATTCCGGAATCGGAATCCGTGAGAGCTGGCAATTCCGTGCCGAACACATCTTCCCACTCTTTGGTGAATTTTTCTAATACCTTGGCTCGTTCAGATGCAAGTTCTTTTACTTGGTTGAACAACTCAGCCAATTTCACCAGTGTTTTCTCATCCTGTTGCTCGTAGTGTGGAAATTTGCAGTGTGTTTTACTGATATCTTCCACAAGATCATCATCAGGAAAGAGATCGAGAAAATGGACCAGTTCCTTGCCGTCCTGAAAATAACCTATCAGATGGTGGCAATTATCGCATTGCCCGATGGGCCTGAAACCAACCAACCTCGAAATGTATGCTATCTTGTTTGTCTTGCCTGTCATGCCGAATCCCCCATTCCGAAAAACTGCCTTGCAACCTTCATTGCGTCCTGCAGCTTGATGAAATCACCCGGATGCTGTTCATTATTCATGGACCCCTTCACAAGCTCCTTAAACCTTGCTTCAACCTCGGAATAGCTTCGAGGCATCAACTGGAAGCCCATGAACGATGCCCATGAAGGCAGTTCAATAAATGGGAGTTCTTTGTACCCTGCAATCAGCTTGGTGAAGTCGAATACACCTCTGCTTGACAGTAGTGCCAGTTGCGATAGACCATAGATGAGCGCATTCATTATATCCGAATCCCTTCCAGGCACCTGATTGTAGTATTTTGCAATGGTCGTACTGTACGTGAACTTATATGGCACACCTTTTATCTTGAAGGAAATATTCACACTGTAATTATCCCCCTGCTTCGAGTGTCCGTCCTCGAGGTCCGTAGCGCCAAGTCGTTCAATTGCTTTTTTCAACCGCTTCATGGCATCTTCGGCGCTTATTGTGAAATGCAGCTTCTCGGATTTCATGCCATCGCCTCCAAATATCTTACAGGCTTGTCCCGAAGCAACGAATATTCCAGTTCCCTCTTTGTTGATTCCCCTATGTATCCATTCCGATTCCAGATGAATACGGAATCAGCATGGTCAATCTTGACCATGTGCAGGCTGTCCATTTTCTCCTTGACTCTCATGTCTATTTCCTGAACGTCAATTTCCATGTTTTCAGGTAAAAGCACCCAATTTCCGTTTGCATGTTGTTCCTCACGGAATTTCAACATTTCGTCCCTAAATCTGACCGAGCCACAAACTACTATTATTTCCATTAAGATTTCACCACCTTTAAACGCCCTTCCGAATCCATCACCGTCTTCAATTTTCCAGCCTTATGCTTGGATGCACATTTGTCGCAAAGTGAGATGTAGCCCTTCCCCGATCCTGCCCATCTCAACGTGGTGTCTTCTGAGAGGATCTTGCAGCTGGCGCATCGACTTCTTCTCATCAAAACGCCCCCACTATTGAGACATCCACTTCGCTCAATTTGTCCGCACACTCTTTGCACAATGGACCGCAAGCTCCGTATCCAGCATAGTCATAATACATTCTTACAGGCCTGTGGTGAAGACTATTTACTTTTCCACAATCATTCTCACAACGCATTGGCATCAGAATCTCTCCAGTTTCAGTGGCTTATTCTTCAAAGAGGTCTTATTGAAATAATCCTTTATTGCCTTCATTACCAAGTTGGATGAATGCTCCTTAAATATGTGCTCCTTTACAAATTCATAAGCATTATCCCTGTCAATACAATCCTTGGCTTCTACAACCTGCTCACCGCAGACATCACAGTACCAATCATCCCCTTCATCTCTGAAAGCACCATTAGTTGTAGAGTAGTATTCATAGATCTGAAACTCGAACCAACTCCAGAATGTATCCTTATCAATGCCGTCAAGAAGATCATCAAGGATCTCCTTGCCTATATTCCTAACAGGCATCAGAATCCGACCTCCCAATCTCTTATCACATGTGGATAGGCATAACTCACGGATTTTCCTTTTCTCATAGCATACAAGATCTCTGCCTGCGTGCTCTCGCCAATATAGTCGTCAAAGTTTATCACAATAATTTCATCAGACAGGTCAATTTTTTTCCTATGTACCTTGTCGAGAATGTCTTGCACGCCTTCGGCCTCTGCAACATGGGCACCTTTCATGTTGTATGAGGGTGGGAGTACATTCCACCCCATGACTACGTGTCCTTTCTTGGAAAGCTCCCACTGCTTAATGACATCTGATCGGTGAATCTTGTGGAACCACAGATCGTGATTACAGACATCAGAATCTAGCCTCCACTACTACTTTTAAAGCGAAAGCGTCCTTGACAGGAAAGCTAATAACATCTAAGGAACCTGTGGTTGTATAATGAGTGCCGACCTCATTATAAGAACTATCGAAAAAGATTATTTTCAGATTCATCAGAATCCAGCCTCCTCT
>JAKATM010000092.1 GCA_021818765.1 Thermoplasmata archaeon
TCGCCATGCTCATTCAGGGTGGTGTCCTGTGCTCGCCGCTCGTGGTGTATGTGTGGTGCTACACACCTTCGCTTCGCTTGGTGTTCCACACCACCCACCGCTAACGCTTACACCACTCGGTCTTGCTCCGCAAGACTTCCGGCTCGCTTCGGGCACATTATTCTCTCCTGCGGAGTGCAATTTGAGGGGGATAAGGGGAACATGGGATTTTTGACTGCACAATAACGCTACGCTCAGTGCGGGATAATATATGGGGGATTCTCGTGTCGTGCTGATTTTTGACTATTTGGGACAAGATTGCACGGCACTGCGACCATACCTTTAAGAAAAAGGTAGGCCAAAATGAGTATTCAAGAAGGTATTTATATATTAAAGGAAAGTATATTCTGTAGATAACTGTAGGAGGTTCAAATTCCTATGAAAATGACGAAATTCAGAGTACAAAACTACAAGAAAATCCAAGATACAGGCTGGATTGGTTGCTCAGATTTGACTGTCTTCGTCGGAAAGAATGAATCAGGAAAATCTTCTATTTTTAGGGGGCTTTCCAAGCTTAACCCCTCAGATGGTGAGAAGTATGATGGTCTAAAGGAGTTTCCGAGACGACGTTACGCGAGTGATTTCAAGACACAAGACTGGCCGGTATCCAGTGCAGAATTCTCCATTTCTGATAATGAAAAGGAGGCCCTCAATCAAGTGTGTCCCTCGCTTAAAGACGTTACATATGTGGTGTGTACAAGGCACTACTCCCAGAAGTTTGAAGTTGAGTTTGACCCACAGCCAAACATACCGGACGTGACAAATGCTAAAATGTTGACAATTCTTGAAAAAGTACAAAACAAATTGCAAACAGCTATGGCCCCGGAAGGTAAAGGTGAGGCTTTAGGCGCTATCAAGTCACAGCTTCTTCCTTTTATCTCCCAAAAGATTTCGCAACTTCGAACTCTTAAACCCGATGATTCCGTAGTGGAACCGATAATAACTGAAGTAATCAATACAATATCATCCAAGATTAACGAGGAATGGCAGAAAAATATCATAAAGAGCGATTTGGATCTACTCAATCAACTAAAATCTTCAACAGAGTCCGTAAATCAACTCAATAAGGCAAAGGAATGGGTAACCTCACATCTTCCTAAATTTGTGTACTTTGATAGATACGATGTAATTGACAGTGCTGTGCATCTGCCGACATTCATTCAACAGATGAAAACCAACCCAACAGCGCCACGTGTGAGATCAACCAAAGCGTTATTTCAGCATGTTGGATTAGAGGTGGATAAACTCTCTCAACTTGACCCAACGCAGCCAAATAAAGCCGCCGAAGAGATGAAGAGATTCGCGGATGAAAGAGCCATACTCATGTCTTCAGCTTCGAACGAAATGACGAAGCGCTTTTCTGAATGGTGGGAACAAAGGAAACACAGGTTCAACTATAAGACGGACGGACCGTTCTTCAGAGTGTGGGTATCAGACGACTTAGACCCAAGCGAAATAGAACTTGACCAAAGAAGTGCAGGTATGCAATATTTCTTTTCATTTTACCTTGTGTTTCTAGAGGAAGCCAAAGGCGCGTACAATAATTCAATACTCCTGCTTGATGAAGCTGGTTTGCAACTGCATGGAACAGCCCAGCAAAAGATAGTCAAGTTTTTGGAAAAACTATCAAACGACAATCAACTGCTCTATACTACTCATTCTCCATTTATGATAGATGGAGACAATCTTGAAAGGGTGAGGGTTGTTTACGAGGACCTGACCGATGGAACATCCAAGGTTTCTGGTGATGTTTGGCCGAGAGATAGAGACTCTTTATTCCCTTTGCAGGCGGCTTTGGGATATTCTATAGCTCAAACTCTGTTTTATTCTAAACGACAACTGGTGGTCGAAGGCATTACTGATTACCTGATTCTAAAGGCCATAGATGCTTTACTATCGGACTCTAAAAGGGAAACTTTGCGCCATGACGCCATTATAGTCCCTTCTGGTGGAGTTAGCAAATTGATGCCGTTGGCAGCAATGTTAACGGGTCAAGGAGTTGAAACCCGTGTATTGTTGGATGGTGACGATCCCGGAATACAAAAAGGAAAGGAAATCAAGGATCGTCTTCTAATTGAGTCTTTTTTCGTGAGTTCATATACAAACGGAGAAGGGACTGACATCGAAGACATGTTTCCACACAACCTTTACGTAGATGCCGTTAAGAAGGCATATAATTTAACAGAACTAGTTCTAAGCGAGGATGATAATTCCAGTTCCATTGTATCAAGAGTCGAGAAAGCCTTGCAGAAGACAGGAATTAACAATCTTGAAAAATGGAGACCTGCCTTGGTGCTCACTGAGTGGATTAGGACCGTGCCTGAGAAGTTTCCAGACAATACGATAAAATCCTTTGAAAGCTTGTTCAAAGATATCAATAGGTCATGGTCTGATCAAGAATAGTAATCCATCCGTGGTAAGCAGGGTACTCCTGAAGCTTAAACTGCAAGGGCAATGGTTGTGTAAACTGTTTCTGGGAGAAGTAAGAAGAAGTAGATGCATATTGTTTAACAGTGAGAGTAACACGCTTGAGTTGCGTAATTGACCAACAATTTGTGTTTAGATGATCCCTGAACTCCCGAATTTTTACCACCATTAAGTTGTGATCTATCCCTAAATCATTGATTCATGAATGAAGACAACATTTATTAGTAATGGTGGTATTTCCCACCATTACATCAAGAAACCAGACAGTCGAAAAGGTCGTTAAAGGGAAAACATACGTGTATGAGAGGATACCATACTACAACCCGAAAATAAGGAACACAAGCTACCACTACAGGTATGTTGGCAGAAGGGATGATGGCGGGATAAGGAAGATCAGGAGCGTTCTTCCAAAAAGGAGCCTGATACATGGACCGTTCATTCCAATAATAAATATCGTCAGGGAAATGGGTATTGAAGAGATGCTGAAGAAGCACCTCACTCAAACAGAATCCATGGAGATCATTGCCATAGCAGTATCAAAGATTGTCCGTCCACTGCCCCTGGCATCCATTGACACATGGTTCGACGGCACATCGCTGTCCCGTACAATGGGTGTTGATCTGAAATCGCAGAGGATATCCGAACTCCTTGATCGCATAGGCAAATCTGATCTCTACAGGCAGTTCTCCAGGGATCTCATATCAAGGATCAATCCCGGAAATTCACTGCTGTATGACATAACATCCCTGCCATCGTACGGGTCAGCGGAGATACTGGAATACGGTCATGCCAAGGATCACCCTGAACTTGAACAGATAAACATGGGCATGGTCATGGAGAGATCCAGAAACATACCGCTGTTCTTCGAGATACACAGCGGGAGCATTCCTGATGTTGTCACTCTGAAGAGGACTGTTGAGGGCATCAGGAAACTTATTCCGAAGATTGAGATCATCCTTGACAGGGGATTCTTCTCACATGAGAACCTGAGTTTATTGAAGGATGATTCATTCATCATCGCAGCATCCCTCGTCCCCAAAGCTGTGAAGAATGTCTTCTCTTCTGCATCAAGAACCGTGGACAGGGCTGACAATGTAATTATGTATGAGAACGACCCAATATTCTGCAAATCAGTGAATTTCACCATGAACGATCTGGGCCTCAGGGGATACTTCTACCATGATCCCGGGAGGGAAAGTGACGAAAGATCAGACTTCCACAGGAAACTATCGGAGAAAAGATCCGCAGTTGAAAAATTACAGATCAGGCCAAATATAAGCGAAACCATAGAGTCCATTGCATCCCATTACAGGAGATATTTCACCTGGAGGATGGAGGATGGCAAAATCAAAACAAGGGCAAGGAACAATGCCATCTCCGCCGCCGAGAACAGGATGGGAAGATTCCTCCTTGTGTACAGAGGCGGTTACACACCACTGGAATGCCTGTCCATATACCGCAATCGGGACAGCATTGAGAAGGCATTCCGCACGCTGAAGACCGATCTGGATATTTTCCCCATGAGGGTCAGGAAGGAATCGACCATCAGGGGCATGCTGTTCATATTCTTCATATCGCTCATAATAAGGACGGGCCTCATTAGGGGAATGATCTCATCAGGTCTTATGAACAAGTATTCCCTGGAGAAAATGCTGCTGGAACTGGAGAAGCTGCATGTTGTTGAGGATGCCAGCGGCAATATTACTGAACTGGAGAGGACAAGGAAGCAGAAAGACATACTTGAGGCACTTGAAAAGGTATCGTGGTGGTAAAAGCAGGGAGTTCAGGATGATCCAGTCTATTGGCATATGCAAAATGTTGGTTAGAGGGTACGATATTCAAACCACTTTTATTTATCATGTTGTTAGTCCGCTAAACGTAGCCATTAATTTACGCGTTGGAAGATTGCTGAGACCAGTATTCCAAATACAAGTAGCTTGCAACAAAACCTATCTCTGTGGATTGGTAAAGTTCCATGATTTGTGAAGAAGGCAACGCCTTCTTAACCCAGTCTCCTATGACAATCAAATCTCTGTAGAGCAGTCTCAGCCCAACATTAAAGGATGTCTCAGCAATCTCTTGGATCGCAGTTAAAAAATCCGAGTAGTTAACTGAACCGTCTCTTAATCGAGAGACACCTGGCCTATACACATTAAAGAATGATCCAAGCAGTTTCATATCAATTGATTCTGTTAAACTTCCCATGTTCTTCATTGCATAAGACACCGGTTTCTTCATAGATTCCAAATAACTTACCAGTGGTTTAAGACTCCTCTTTAGTTCTCTGAAGTCACCAGCACTTCCATTGTTCAAATGCTTATTTACTAGACCAAAGGCAATCAGAATTTTAAGAAATTCTTCAACATACCAATCTGCGATATGTTTTACCACTTTGAGTTCCAAGAGGGAAATAAACGGCAGAGACAGGATATTGTGGACCGAACTGCTACAAATTTCATAAAGCCTTTGCAGCCCATTCTTTTCCTTGACGGATACCCCACTCTCGTTTATTAGAATGGTGAAACTTTTCGCCTCAGTCTTGAAAACCGGTAACCAAAAGCTTTTGGATTGAAATGCTTTTTCTAAATTGGCCGAATCAAAGCTTTGATCTTTCCTAATCAGATTAAAACTGTTAACGGCCTGGGCAAAACTCTCACTCGCTTTCAGAAGCTCTCCGTTTGCCAAGCTCGGTCTGCGTTGCCCTGCCTTTCTGTTTCTCCAACCTTTATCCAGTAGGTAGTTTAGATAAATGAAATAATATGGTACCATCAACCTTGGACTAACCCTCTTTACGCTTATGAATGACCTCAACAGTAACAGAGGGAGAATTCTATCGAGTATTTCCCTCAGCGTGAGAAAAAATCCCTTGAAATCTAACTCATAGATATATTTGTAAAGCCTGTTTGAAAGCTCAAAGAAAGAGTTTGTAGGGAACTGCTTTTCTAGTTCGATACAGACTTCCCGGATCGCTCGTACCTTTTCCTCTAAAGTCTTCCAGTCTACGGTGTCCCTAAGCCCTGTTTTTTTGCGTGAGAGGTTTCTTTTGCTATCCCAACGTGCTACACTGAGAGCTTTAATGTAATTCAGTGCGAGGGCATCGTACAATAATCCCAGTCCAACATTAGGGTTCCTTTTAAGATCTCTAACTGTTTCCTTTGCGTTGTTTTCAAGTTGCCTGTCCAGCAAACTCCAGTTAACTCTGTGAAGTATGTGAGATTTACCGGAGTGCCAGCTAGTGGATAAACTAACACTGTAGATGCTCCTCGCTCCTAGCATTAGGCGAGACTGAAGACTTTTTGAATATGAGGTCCACTCGTTCTGTACATCGACTTTTGACCCTTCATTTATCTTTCTGACCATGTCCATGACGAACAAGTAGAGGTCTGGAGATACATCTACGTAAATTTTCCTACTTGCAATCTTAACCTTCGATTGTGGAGGACTCACCAAAGATAAGGGATGCAGGGGGAACCGCTCTGATAGTTTCAACTTTATGGCCTTCCTTAGTACATATATTCAATTGTGATTTCATTTAGTTTTTGCTTGTAAAAGTATTCGCTTAAAACTTTAATCAAATCCCGACCGGTCCATCATCAAGCTAGATCTCAATAACTTGAATACCAAGCTTTTTGCATTTCTCTCGCAATATTTTATCAAAAGTAACTTGAGGTACATTTCTTGATGAACTGC
>JAKATM010000093.1 GCA_021818765.1 Thermoplasmata archaeon
GTCTTCAACATAGATACCATATGTCGTATTTACCACGGTATTTCCGAAAAGAGCGGCCGAGGATGATTTATAGACATATATGCCTTCAGCTCCGTTTGCCGAGGCATCACCCAGTATCACATTATTCGAAACGGTCGACTGTCCAGAGTACTTAACATAAATACCATATTGAGAAGTTGCACTACCCCTGAATCCCGAAATCATGTTTCCTGAAACTGAAAGCATTAAAGTGTACTCAGCGTAAATTGCATAACCTGTTGTGTTGAAAATCATGTTTCCGTCAATGGTGATATCCTTGATATCGTAGTAAATGTAAATGGGGTAAGATGAATTCAATATTACGTTGTTATTCACCGTATAATTAGTGCCACTTTCTACTTCGAATTCTATAGCATAGGATGTGATATTTGAAAGCATGTTGCTTGAAACATTGACGTTATCTGCTTCGTCAGAATACAAATAAACTCCGTATGAGGCTTTTGAAATTGAGTTCACGGCAACATTTATGTTACTAACATAGCAAAGATCAATCGCATCGGATGTATTATGAATGAAGTTGTTCTGAATGTTAACATAGTCAGAATATTCAAAGTAAACACCATTTGCTGAAGAAAAGTTTGTGATGATGTTTCCAGACAATGTCACATTTACAAGGTATTCTGCTTCTATTACATAAGACCCAGTAGAGTGTTTGAAATGATTTCCCTGTATCTGCACGTTGTAAAGATCATATAACTTAACGGGTACTAAATCGGAAACAAAGACGTTTTTGTTCAAGACGTAATTGAATCCGGAAGCCACGTCAGCAGAGAAACCTATCGAGGTCATATTATAAATATTGTTGTTGACAACCGTTATATTATTGGCGTTAGATGAACAAATTACAATACCATATCCTGCGTTGATCCCAACTATCGTGTTATTTGCGATAATTGTGTTGCTGTTGGTATTACCATCAAAACAAATGCCAACGCTCGAAGTTATAATTGTGTCATTGTCGAATTCGACTTGAACTGTTGAAGTATCTGTCTCAAATCCTCTCGCTGCCTTAACATAAGTTGAATTTATGAAAACTTGCGGCGTGTCGGTGACATAAATGCCATAATCTGTAGGGACGCTTAACTTGTCAGCTGAAAATGAAAGGAAAGCAGAGTATATTGCATATGCACCGTAGCTAGTTGCAGTAATATTGCTGTCAGCTATGGTAACATGCATTGAATTAACCACATATGCACCCGTGGATGAATTTATGACCTTGAAATCGTTGAATTCAACTGAGGAAGCATTTGTTATATTGAAACCGTCCTTTCCCATTCCATTGATTGTGTATCCATTACCCGCTACGATTGAGTTGCTTCTCAGGTCAATAAGGGTTCCATTAAGGTTTTCCTTCAGGGTGTACTGATTACCGACCTGACCGATTACTGTCTGGCTGCTTGCAGTTCCGTTTGCATAAATGATTACATTTCCTATAAATGCACTATTTGGAGTTACATCTGGACTCTGCACGACAGTTACCCCAGGCGTACTTTCGTTGTTTGCTAGCGCAATTGCGAGAGAAGATGTGACCATCACTACTGCAATTAATAGTATAAGAATTTTTTTACTCATATGTATGGGGCATAAAATTGACATTTATGAGTCTTTCTATACTGATATGTAGGTGTATATCGATGACCCAGAATCGCAACTAGGTTTTGCAAAGAGCGTCCTTAAACCGATTTTTAAACCTTATTCTAACTTTTATGCCTTTGAATCGATTATCGACGAGATTAAATTTGGGGAAATTTGTATAATTATTTTATACAAAACGGAACAAATAACCTTAGCGCAACTTCGGAGACAGGCAAAAAAAGGGAGAGGGTATCTAGGAGAGCTTATGTCTATTGAGTTAAGCAATTTTGATATAGGCTATCAGTGCAAAATAGATGCCAAACGCCAATAAAAGCGCCACACTAACATATCTCGTTGCCTTTTTGGCCTCTTCTCCATATGCTCTTACTCCGATCTTTATAAGCGATGACAAAGCCAGAACCCAGATAGCAATGCCTATGAAAAGAAAATAAAATACTGAATATCCGAAGGCAGCCAGAAAGCTCAGTCCAACAGAAAGCCACCATCCAATCTGGAGTGGATTTACAAGGCCAACAGATAACCCTCTTAAATAAGAACCGGAAGCTTCTTCGGCCTCTGATGTCTTATTCTCAAAAATTTCATAGGCGATAAAAAATAGGAAAAGAGCTCCTATAATGTAGATATATCTATCATAATTAGTAAGATCTATTTCGCTCCTCAGGAAGAAGACAATGAGCATCAGCGTAAGATCTGCAGTCATGGCTCCAAGTCCTATACTGAAAGCCTTCCACACCGATGATGCAGCCTTCCGGACTATCATAGCAGTTACCGGCCCGGGTGGTGCCGCTAAGGATATTCCTAGAAGGGTTCCTATCAACCCGTCCAATAGAAGGTTCAATGCCATTGATATTCTTCAAAGTATAAAGCTTGACCCGATTACATGGGAAGGCAGCAAAATTTTCATTTAAGCAACCAGAGGTGTGAAAAGCAGTCAAGGATATCTAAATATAATTGAAGTAATTCATGGACATGGCAGAACAATTTGAGGTAAACTGGCATGGACATGCATGCTTCACCGTTGGAATGACAAAAAAGGTAATAATAGACCCATTTCTGGAAGGAAATCCAGTTGCTAAAATTAAACCTGATTCGGTGAAGGTTGACATGGTTGCAGTTACACATGGGCATTTTGACCATGTTGCCGACGCAGTGAAAATAGCGCTGAAAAACTCTGCACCTCTTGTCACCATGGTGGAACTAGCAGGGATTCTTCAGGATGAAAACAAGGATCTGAATGCGGTCGGCATCAACTATTCAGGATCAACCACTATTGATGGGATAAAGTTCACTTCGGTACCAGCTTTCCATTCATCTGGGTATAATGGTAAATATGGTGGAAGCCCGATGGGAATAATAGTCACAGATGGTCTAAAGCTATACCACGCCGGAGATACAGGTGTTTTCAAGGATATGGAAGTCATACGGGACCTCTATAAACCAGATATCTCATTACTGCCAATTGGTGGATATTATACAATGAGCATCCCGGAAGCACTTTACGCATCAAAGATGCTTGGCTCGAAGTATGTTGTTCCAATGCACTACAACACCTTCGATGCAATCAGACAGGATCCGACTAAATTTGTTGAAGGCTTCAAGGACCTTAAGGGACAGCAGGCTGTTATTGCTGAGATAGAGAAACCAATGAAGTTTGACAAAAATGGAAACAAACTATAAACCCGTCATCCGGGCCCTAGGAATAAATGCCGTCGATTACGAAGCAGCAAAAAATGAGTCACAAGAGATCCGAAAATACGTATCCTCGAAAATTGGTACAAGACAGTTCTGGCAGGTTTCTGAGGAAGAGCTTGTTTTTATATATTCTATCACAAGATCATTCAGACCGCAGACCGTTGTTGAAACCGGTGTAGGTCCTGGAACAACAAGCTTTGCATTCCTTTCAGCATTGGAGAAGTTCGGTGGAAGGCTTTACAGCTTCGATCTTGGAAAGAAATACGGAGAAGAGGAGAAAGGAGAGCCAGTGGGATTCGTGGTGCCACAGAGCATGCACAGCGGTTGGAACCTGACATTCGGAGACAGCAAGCTTACCCTTGGAAAGGGTCTTGCAGAGATCGGCAAGGTAGATCTTTTCTTCCATGACTCTGAACATACCGAGGAACATGTTTTGTTTGAGCTTAACTCTGTGTTGCCGTACCTTTCAGATCGTTCCCTGATACTGATAGACAACTATGACTGGACAGAAGCTCCAAAGCAATTTGCCCACATTAACAAGATGGCCCTCTTACATGTAGTTGATGACCTCTGCGCAATTTGTCGAAAACCCTGATTCCTGCCAATTGAATGTTGGGAGTTATTCTTTTCTGGAGGAGAGAATGTCGTTCATTTCATCTTCTTTTACAGGCCTAGACTGCGATTCGTCGGCGTCCATTTTCAACCGGTGCTGCTTACCAATCTTGATTCCCTTGAACGTGCTCAGGACCTCGTCCTCCAAGAGATATTTCTTCATCAATTCATCATGATCTGGAACAGTTATTACCCTGGTGCGGCCATATCTTCCAAGGCTCCTCGTGACTGTTATGATTAGACCAAGATCGTCGAGTTCTGAAAGCAGGTCCCCTATTCTCCTTGATGTAAGCGACTGAACACTAAGCTCATCGCATATCTTCTTGTAGTTCTCGTAAATCTCTCCAGTGATCATATTATCCTTGTCCTGGTCCTGCGTTACAACCGCACTAAGAAGAAGTATCTTGGAGTGAAGCGGAAGGCCGTTTATACTCTCCCTCAAAATATTCATCTCATATTTGTCTCTTGCCTTGTAAACGTTCTCTTCCCCTATCTTTTCCATGAAATCGCGTATTCCAATCTCTATGGAAATGCGCATCAGATCTATTGCCTTTCTTGCATCTCCATGCTCTCTAGCACCTATCGCCGCACATAGGCTCACAGCCGATTCCTCTATCATGCCTCCCATTCCAGTCAGATTGACCCTTTCCTGCAAAATATCCCGTAACTGTGATGCATTATAAGATGGAAAAACGATACTTTCCTGGTTCAACCGGCTTCGAACACGTGCATCGAGCGTCTCTAGAAATGATGTATAATTTGTAATCCCGATAAATGATACCCTGGACGATTTTGCATCATCTGCAAGCTTCAGTATTACATAAAGGGAATCACCGTCATTTTTCCTAGCGAGCTTATCTATCTCGTCCAGTATCAGCACAATAAAACCGGAGAGCTTTTCAACTTGTTTCAGTAGCTCGTTATAGATACGCTCAACAGTCCACCCCGACAAAGGAATTTTTTCATTCTCATTTGCTATGATTGAATTAGCTGCGTTGACCAGAACTGAATAGGTGGAATCGTTAAGCTGGCAGTTTATGTAAATTACCTTGACCTTCTCTGGAAAAGCCTCTTTCAGTAGATTTGAAACCTTCTTTGCAACCGATGTTTTTCCGGTACCGCTCTTTCCATACAGAAGAAGGTTTGACGGAGGGCTATTCCGCATAACGCTGCTCAGGATCTTGACCATCTGGTCTATCTGGTCGGATCTGTGTGGAAACGAGTCTGGTATGAAAGAGCTTGAAAGTACTGTGAGGCGAAGATCATTATCGACCTCGTTCGATCTGTATTTAAAAAAAGGATTTGTCATTGAAACCGGTAAAACTGGTTAGAGTGTTGAAGTACTAATAAGTATTTTTATGAAATGGCAAATGAATAATTACTGCAGGATATAAGGATATAAACTGGATCCAGTGATCTCTTTTATCTTCCCAACCAGATAAATTGATCCAGTGACAAGTATCCTGTCATAATGTTGTATCATGTACTCGTATGCTTCTCCTATATCTGCAATAATTCTGCTCTTCTTGAAGAAGGAGCCGCAGTATTTGCTGAACTCCTGAGGTTCAAGGGACCTCTCTGGTTCGTCCGGTCGCGTGAATACAACCTCGTCAGCTATTTCGCTTATTGTGTGTGCAAACGTATACCAGTCCTTGTCATTGAGCATTCCCAGGAGCACTGCGGTCTTTTCCTTGAATATTTTCTGATATGCCGTCACGAGAGCACGGGCCGCCGGTGGATTGTGCGCGCAATCGATGAGAACGAACGGTTCACGGCTTACAATCTCCATCCTGGCAGGCCACAAAGCCTCCCTTATACCTTTCTCTATCTCTTCTCTTCCTATCCTGTCGACTCCAGATACCTCTGCTGCAAGAACTGCGGTCTGGATATTCTTGACCTGGTGGAGGCCAAGCATCCTCGACTCAATATAATATGAATCATTCATGCCCTTCAGTTCGAATGAAATTCCATCAATACCCTGTTTTACGTTTTCTGCCATACTGTTCTTTGAAACTTCAAAGAGCCTTGAGCTCTTTAGATCTGAAATCCTCCTGATCGTCTTGACCACTTCTTCCTTTTGATCTGCAAGTACAACGGGCCTGCCTTTCTTAATAATCCCGCCCTTTTCATACGCTATTGAATCGAGCGTGCAGCCGAGGCGGTCAAAGTGATCATATCCTATGTTGCAGATAACT
>JAKATM010000094.1 GCA_021818765.1 Thermoplasmata archaeon
CAGGCTTGACAGGTATTATTCATCCCCGTCATACGTGGATAAACTGGGAGATACCAAGGTCTTTGTAATACCCAAGAAGAATGCTACCCTGAATGGATCACAGAAATGGAAGGATACGATGAAGGAGTTTGTTGCTGATACAATGTCATATCTGGAACAGTACCATCAGAGAAGCAATTCCGAATCAGGATTTGCAGCAGACAAGAAGATGCTTGGATGGAATGTGGCTCAGAGGAGGGATGACAGGATCGATAATGCTCTATTCTGCACCGGCGTGTGGCACAATCTGTTCAATATGGGCAGGTCATAGAATAGTGTCCCACACCCTTGGCGTTAGCAAGACATTGAATGCCATAAGTGAACAGGCACAGTTCCAGTATGAATAATCTTGGCACTGGTACAAACAAGAGTTCAAACCACTGCTGGATGTCTTGTTGAATTTCGCTTTCTTCAGTATTTTAAAGAATTTGCCATGTACCATGCCAGATTAATAGCGTCGAATGAACAATTTAAGGTGCATCATAGTGGTTCGCTGATCTGTGGCTGCCGTAATGCCCAATTTCTTTGAATACTTTAATAGCCGGCTCTCAAGCAGGTCAGGTCAGCGAGATGTGCTATCCACCGTGTGATATTCCCAAGAAAAGGTTTTTTGGTTGGGATAAAAAGCCCTGTAGGAATTTGTCGGAATGAGCTTCTCCCTGATTGGTGTACCCTGAAACTCAGTAGGTACTTTTGCATTTACGGGCATCAGAACTATCTGATTCCGAGGGTATTTGGGAGGATAGACTGCCACCTGGTCGGTATGAAAGTAATAAAGATACTGGCAGATCCACTTTGAATAGCGCGTCTTTAGCCGTTTATTGAGCCGAGAATTAAAGACAAGCATCAAAACGTCTTCTGAAGATGTACTTAACTCGTGTTGTAACTCCACGGCGTTAAGCGGCATCCCTTTTTTTTCAAAATGAATGTTCACCTGAGGATCAAAGAGCGCCCACTTGCCAAGGCTTCCCAAATAACACTCTACAACGACATGTCCTGCTCCAGAAGGTCTTGTTTCAACATCTCGAGTCCTTAAATAGAGGATACGGGATTTTACTCCATAGCAGTTAAGTGCCGCATGCAGTAATATGCTGTACTCCACACATCTAAATTTCTTGCCTAGTTTCGCTTCCTTGAGAATCTGTATAGGTTCAGCAACTGATGGTTCATTGATGCCGTTATGCTTCCATTGGTTGTGAACCCAGTTTGTGATTAAAATTGCTTTTTCATATTCTCCAACTATATCCGGGAGAAGTTTTTCAATATTGGCAAAGGCCCTAAAATTTTCTATAAAGATTGGCTCGTACGAGAAGTAATTACAGGAAGGAACCCTGGCATCATCATCTTCCATGAATTCTATCTTACTGCATTCCTGGAACATGGCCATACATACCAGAACAATATAACTTATAATTATGTATCATTTGCTTTCTTTTCGTCTTCTTTCCTCGATCAGGACAGTTCTGCTGGAACCCTTTACCAGATATTGACGGCCTTCCGGCGCTGAAAGCTGCATCTCAATTGTCTTGAGGCTTTTGCAATACATAATAGTGCCGAAATTAATCTCCTCCCTGAGGTCGGAGCTTTCCTGCCCATATCGTTCTAAAACTATTGTAACCCATATAAGCAATAATTGAAACGGACAAATACTATCGTCAGATACCATGTCATGATAAATGAGTCCTACGTAGAAATTGGAGGATATAAGGTATTTTACAGGTCATCCGCTTCACTGAACCACATGGGATCGCTGGTACTGCTTCACGGGAGAAGCTTTACTTCAAAGGACTGGACAGGAATCAAGGCGTTTGACGTATTCTCCGCAACTGGATATGATGTGTATGCACCTGATTATCCCGGATTCGGGAATTCACAGAACAACCCTGAGTATAAATTTTCAAGGGATTTCAAGAACTCCTCGAGGTTTGTACTCGATTTCAGCCGAAAACTCGGGCTGCTCGATTTCACCCTTGTGGGGCCATCCATGGGAGGCGGAATAACCCTGAGGACTCTCGTTGATTATCCAGACATAGTCTCATCCGCAGTTGTCATCGGATCCTCCGGTGTGGAGCCATTGAAGGATGACCTTCCACACGTTGAAGTTCCCTTGCTTATACTCTGGGGAGAATTTGACGATGTCATGAAGAGGGAGGATGGAGTCCTCCTGAAGAACCTTGTAAAGAATTCAGAACTCAAGATCGTTCCGGGAGCCAAACACGCTGCCTATCTGGATAATCCATCATTTTTCTTTGACGAAATGAAGAAATTCCTCGAACGACGGAGAAATTGACCGGGCATTTCAGGTTCGTTTCCCATGGAATCTAAGGGTTCCATGCCTCTTAGTGCGTATTCTGGACAATAAATAATGCAAGCAAGGTCCCCTGTTTCGAGCTAGAATTTGAATAGATTCGGAGTGATCGCAATCCTCTTTTTTCCTCGCCCCAAAGTCCGTAGTGCAACCTGGTGAATGGATTGGCGATGACAGTTACTGCCCTTGTAAGGATGTATCATTCCCATTCTATCGTTGCAGGCGGCTTGTTCGTGATGTCGTAGACAACCCTGTTGACCGCGGCCACCGCGTTCGTTATCTTTGTAGATAACTGATCCAGAAAGTCCCATGGTGGCTTCGAGAAGGTTCCGCTCATCGCATCGCTGGTTTCGAACATCCTTATCGCGACGGTTTCACCGAAGGATCTCTTGTCACCATGGACTCCTGTTGTTCTCACCGGCGTAAGTATGGCAAAATACTGCCATGGTAAACTGTTTTTGAGCTTTGTCTCTACCTCTCTTTCCACGATCTCGGTAACTTGCTTAATTACGGCAATCCGCTCGGGCGTGATGTCGCCAAGTATCCTGACAGCCAATCCTGGTCCTGGAAAAGGCTGCTTGGAGGATTCCAGCCCCAGGTATTTGGCAATTTCCCTTATCTCGTCCTTGTACAGATCACGTAGAGGCTCAACAAGTTTCAGGTTCATCTTTTCGGGCAGGCCTCCAACGTTATGATGCGATTTTATTACATCCCGGACGCCACCGCCGCTCTCTATCCAGTCAGGAGCGATAGTGCCCTGCATGAGGCTCTCTGCACCTATCTCCGTTGCAACCTTCTCAAACTCCTCGATGAATACCTTTCCTATGATTTTCCTCTTTTTTTCAGGATCCGTGACGCCTTTCAGGCCACTTATAAAGGCTGATGATGCATCTATTATCCTGTAGTTGAGGTCGTACTTCCTGAATATTGCTTCCGTTCTCTCCTTCTCACCTATTCTTATAAAACCCGTATCTATGAAGACGGCAGTCGACTTGCTTCCGATTGCCCTGTTTGCTAGTATTGCAACTATCGTGCTATCCAGGCCGCCGGAGCATGCCACGATAGCCTTTCCCACAACATTCTTCCTGATATAGTCCTGGCCCTCATCCAGGAATTTCTCCACCTGAAACACATTCTGTAATGCTGAGGGATAAAATATGCTTTCTTCCTTGACTACTTACATATAATATGCAAAGAAGAACCTCGATATTTACTGAGAGGAATTATTGGACAAGGTCCCATTGATCCGGTAGTCCTAATCGTGGTGCATGTACCCAATAATTTAAGGAATACATTTATTTATAGTTATGAATAGGTGCATGAAATGGGAAAACTGAGTGGTATTCTGGTAGGGTTCACAGTTCTAGCCCTCATGGAGTTCTTTATTCTCTCCTCATTCTACGTTCCCCTTGAAGATTGGCTTTCACCCCATTTTGGTCCTGAGGTTTACCTGCTATTTGGTCTCCTGTATTTCCTCCTTGGTAATCCTCTGAACAGCATATTGCTCGTTACAACGCAGGTAGTTGTAGCTGTAAGCATAGGGTTAGTGTCAAGGAAAGGCAGCAGGGCTATGGGAGCAGCTGTCTCAGTTTTCAGCCTTTCATGGTTTTTCATTTACTTGACCGGTTTCTACATAGTGAGCCAGACAGGCATTCTTGGATCCAGTGGATCCCTTCCTTTTGTTGGCCTGGGAGGGATTGGGCTTCCTTCCTCATCCCTCGGAGGCTTTACCTCGTTTCTAAGTTCGATTCCGCAGGGAACAAACCTGGCTTCCCTGGTTAATGAACCGATTATAAGAAGAATTCCGTACGTACTACCCGGTCTTGAATCATCTTTATTTGGGGGCAGTCTGGGAGCCTCGACCATAGAATCTTCAATCCTTCCTTTTGCAATTTATGACATTATCAATTTTGTGATAGTTGTTGCGGTAGCTGGGATAGTGGGATTCCTTGTTGGCAGGCTTTTGAGGAGAAAGAACGCGGCTCCAGTCGAGGAACCGGTAACGCCGTCTGTAACTGCATCGTCTGTAGTGACAGTCCTGGTAGTCATTGTTATCGTTGTCCTTCTTCTCACCACGATGATTTCGCCTTTTAGCGTAAATAATAGTGCACAAAGCAGTTCAATTACATCAGTACAGCTAGAAAATGCAATAGCATCGGATCCTGCAGTTCTTGCATATCTTCCATATTATACCTATGCTTCCTTTGCAGGAAATAACCAGCTGGAGCATCAATATATCAATGCGTCCTCGCTTGGAACTGCGACCCAGACAGCCAGTTTCCTCGTCTCGCCTAACGGTTCAGTATATACGCTCCTTACAATGATGCAGGGAGACACCAATTCATCAGCTATTTCGCCCGGAGGTTTGGATGGGGCAACCTTCGGCATTATGATGGGCTCATCGTCGCTCGTTAACCTTCTTTATAACCCGTTGACAAAATCAGCATCAGTCGGGATTGGTTCTCTTGACGTCAAGAGCATGCTCAACCTTTTGCCGCCCGAATTGCTGCTAATAGGTTTTGACAAGAATGTTTCCACCACCACTGCAGGATCCGCTGCTCATGATGTGTTTTCAGCGTATGGAATAAGCAGCCAGATCCTTATATTCACCTTCTCGGGTTCGGGCGTTTTGTCTATACCGGGATTGTCTAGCTCATCATTCTTCCTTTACGGCGCCACCTCTCCCTTCGGGGCATCCATGGAAAATTATACGAAAAATGCACTGCCTTCATTCGGGAATGGCGATGCGGCTGATCTGCTTTCAGCGGAGATTAGCAACGGATGGGCTGTTCCCGGGAGCGCCAATGACACCCTCGGATCCTCGCTGTTTATGAGTGGATTTGTGAATGGATCTGAATTCTCGACTTTTGATAATGCCTTTCCAGTCAGAGTGAACACAACCAAGATGGGCGCATCCGGTATCGTGCAGTTTGCGGGCCTGTTTGCATCCAATGACTTCAAGATAAATTCCCATCCAGGACAGGATAACCTGACTGCAAGCATGCTCACCGGCGTGGATCAGAATTTCACACTGAATTCCGCAAACCCGGAGATGATGATGCTTATTGCACCAGGATCATATCCGTATAATGTCAGCATACCCGGGCTGGGTGGCTATTTTGTCAATGTATTTGCAAACAATGTGAACCTGGTCAAATCGCTGGGACTCAACTCCTCGTATCCGGGTATCCATGTTAACGCAACTGTTTCGGTCAGCCCTGATACTGTTCTTGGCAATATATCAAACAGGGTAACGCAGGCAGTAGCACTCTCCACATCGATCAATGCGACAACCGCATCATCAGTCACGGTGAATGCGACCGTCTGGAACAATGGTTCTGCCCCGATATACAATGTCAGGGTGACATCACCCTTCTCAACCGATTACTCATCGCTCGTTCTCGGAACATCTGGATCGGGGAATCATACCTTTACCAGCATAGCAGCCCATTCTAGCGCTTCCTTTGTTGTTAGATATAATCTCAAAAGATCCGGTTACTACTACTTCCAGCCATCGCTTATCGAATACACCTATAACGGTACGCAATACGCACGTTATTCTGCTCCGGCATCAAAGACAGTCGGGTCAGAATCCATGATTACAGCTTATACGGAGCCGTTCGACAGTGAGGTCGGATCCTTCATCGGTCCGCAGTTTGAGACGATACCCGGCCTGGGCATTCCGCTGCTTCTTGGACTGTTCGGCCTTCTAGTCCTGATTGATATATTCATAGAATACAAGGCCCTGAGAAGATGGCTCTCCAGAAGATCG
>JAKATM010000095.1 GCA_021818765.1 Thermoplasmata archaeon
AGGTAAAGTTCAGTCGTGCAAAATACAGAGGATTCAGTGCAGATAATCGACTCCTGATTGCCCTTTCTGTATCTGCGCTTCTACTATTCATGGTACAGTCGCAGGAAACGGTAACCCTAACAAATTACGCAAACATACTTCGTGGGCTGAACTATTTTGAGCTAGGCTTGATATATCTGGTTAATGGAATAGGGGTGGTTGTTACACAGGGCCCCATTTATAAAGTAGTAAAGCACATAGGTAACTATGCATCCTTCTCGGTTGGAATCTTGATTTATACAGCTGGCTTCTTCTCATATGCATTTGACAACAGCCTGACTGGCATGCTGATATCGACTCTGATCCTGACAATAGGTGAAGACCTTGCTTTTCCTTCTGGGTCCGCTATGGTATCACTTATTTCAAAGCCGGAAAATATAGGGCGCAATATGGGAATATTCAACGGTTTTATATCTATCGGGAGGGCTCTGGGCCCGCTTTTAGGAGGCGCAGCTCTCTTCATAACTTCTGTACCCTTACTTATCTGGGGTATAACCACCGCTACAGGATTTGCAAGCATGATATTTTTCATATTCGTATTCAGGAATGTCTCTATAATCCAGGAAAACATGAAAAGCGAAGGATCATAATTTGTAATCAGGTTTAGAAAATATTATCTATTTAATGACGATCATATTTCTGATGTCAATTTTCAGAAGAGAATATGATCATGAGAAGAAAATTGCTACCTATCACTGCGATGAGCATGGTTTTAAGTCTTCTGACGCCGCACATGTTGAAGAACATATGAAGATACATGGCAAGACCGCTGGCAATTTCTGGAGGCGGGAGCATCATCATGATCGTCATGTGACCATGTATCATTGTGATCATCACGACTTCCATTCTTACGACCCCCTAGAGATTGAAGAACATGAGAGATCCCATGCACTGTTGATGGGCGGTGGATGGGGCATTCTTTGACATTCGATTAACTGTACCGAGCCAATATTCTGCTCGTTATAGGGGAATATATCTTTTCAATTGCCCAGTTGTGACAAACAGTGCTGACTGGAATCAAGCATGAGCCGAAACTCTCTTTTTGGTAGTTTTGCAGTTCTTCTTAGATATTGTAATAATGAAAGGCAATTGGATACTTCGATAAAATCCGATGGTTTTCAAATTAAGGGTTCTCTGTGAAAATCTTTTCTAATAAAAAAATTATTTGCCCAAATAGGTATTTGAGATGCATGATCTTCTTTCTTCCTTAAACAACATTTATTATTGAAATTTCAGGAATATATCGCACCGAATCGATAGCGTACTGAATCTTGTATGAATAAAATCATTTATAATTAAGTCTGCAAAATTCTGCAGCTTACAACTTTTAAAATGGCAGTGAAATTAAAGAACAAATTGCCTGTCAAACCTGCATTTACTTTCGTGAAAGTAAAAAATGAATTCAGTTAAAAATGACCCTCCTTATTTGCTAAGAATGGAGTATTTCCAAGAAAAGTCACTGGGAGAAGTTGAACTCCCAATCTGCTGATTACGAATTACACTTAGGTGCTTGATTTAACAGGGAAAATTCTCAGTCAATAAATCTTTACTTTCCATTTGAATGCATTTCTGATTGAAATACAAGCTATTTGCTAAAGCTACGAAATTTTCATTACTCCAGTCCTTATGTTAATCCTAATGAAAATATTATTCATAGCTGGATTTGGGCCAATTCCTGATGACTTATCCTCATCCAAAAAACTGTACTCCAAGGATCTTGAAATTGAATTTAATGAGTACGATGGAGGATATATGCACGCCCAAAAACTAGATGGTTGCAAGGGTTTTGCTATCTGGCCACTTTCACTTGCAGCGGAAGATTGCTTTGGAACAAAAATTTGGCCAGAAGACTTGCCTAGACCCCAAGCCTGGCTGGAGTTTGAAGTTGAAGATGTGCAAGATGCATCAGAAGAGATGAAGAGAAAAGGTTACAGACTCTTAGTAGACTCTTTCAAGGAGCCATATGGACAGATTGTCTCTCGTTTCCTTAGTCCGGAAGGGATATTGGTAGGTCTTGTGATTACCCCATGGTTGCGCGACTCGTCGATGAAACCCCCATAAACTGTGATTCACCTCTTATGTCCAGTCTCTACATTTGAAGATCCCCACAAAACTAAAACAAATTGCAGTGTTTCGACAATGTACTCATACAGGAAAGTAAAATTATGTAACTGATGAATTTTAAGAGCGATTGACACTCGAAAAGTACACCACTCTATAATATAAGCCACTGGAGGGATTTGAACCCCCGACCTGCTGATTACGAATCAGCTGCTCTCCCTGCTGAGCTACAGTGGCATGTTTTACGGTTTGTAGATGGCGACCCCCGATGGTGGCTTGGGGTAAAAGTATGTTGATTTCTGGCTAAGAAGGTGCCCCGCCGAGACAACTTCTGTAAATGTCTTCTTGTCCCAATCAGGCATCAGAATAACCAATCCTGCTTTCCTGTCATTGACCATGTTTATCGCATAATCCAAGTCATGCGAGTAAATTATCCCAGTCTCTATCTGTTTTGCATCCATACCTATTATTTTCTCAAGTATTGCTTTCTTAACAAAAAGACCGGGATCGTGCATATATTCGCCATTCTCCGCAAGAAAATCTTTTTTCGGTTCAATAGAATATAACCTTCCGTTGATGTATATGGAGAAACCCTTCTCAGGATCGAATGATCTAGCTTCCTGAGTATCGAAGACTCTGCTCAGGGACTTCAGAAAACTATCCGCAGTAATATTAGCTTTAACTATCCGGTGAATGCCCGAAATAAACAGTGCAGGGTCTTCTGATGATGCAATGTAAGCCATGGCATAATTCCACCCTCCGTGATCAGTAGCAGCAATCTCCTTGATTGCCGCTAACCGGTGATGTCCATCAGCAACAATTGCGACCTGCTTTCTAACACTCTCTGAGATATTCTTTATGTCATTCTCATCTTCTATTACGAAGATTGTATTCTCAACATCTGCCGGCTGCTTGAAGACCTGCACCTTTCTGGCCTTCTTGTATGATGCGCGTATTGCATCCAAAAAGGCATTTCCGGGAGAAATCAGGAAAATTGGCTCAGGTATAAGGCCCAGGCCTCTCATAACTTCCTCCCTGTTCTTTCTCGGTCCCTCGAACGTCATTTCATGTGGTTTGATTGATCCATCATCAGGGTAAACGCGTGCCAGGGCAATTATTCCGAAGCGTTCCATTTCCTTCCCGTTGCGAGTGAATTTCTGTTTCAATAAAATTATGGAATCATTTTCTAACTGAGATATTATTCCGTGTTCTGCCCACGTCGTGAATGTCCGGGCGGAGGCAGTTATGGATCCTGGACCACGTGGAAGCGTAATGTGTGTAATGTTATATTCATGCTTTTTCAGGTCCAGTTCCTCTTCAGGTGAAATTGTGTCAAACGGCGGCGACCAGAAATCTTTAACGTTGCTTGAAAATGTATATGGCTTGAATCCTTTTAATTCCACAGCATCACCTCAGCACGCTCTCAATCGCCTTGATGTCTTCAGAATACCCTTCCTCTCCTTTTGGCGTTTCCAGCACCATTGGGGTATCGCTGAATCGCTTGTCATTTACGAAATTCTTGATCCCGTCAATTCCGAGGAGTCCCTTCCCTATCTGCTCATGGCGATCCAACCGGCTCCCCTTTTCTTTCTTCGAGTCATTAAGATGGAAGCCCAGCAGATACTTCATGCCAACCTCAGAATTGAAACGGTCCATGGTTTCGGCATAACCTTCTGGTGTTTTTACGTCATATCCGGCAGCAAAAACATGGCACGTGTCGATACATACACCTATCATATCCTTTTGGCTGACACCATCTATGATTTCTGAAAGCTGCCTGAACAGGTAGCCTATAGCTGATCCCTGCCCTGCCGCATTTTCAATTAGAATCTTTGTAAACGATGACTCCGAAAGCGCTGAATCAAGTATTTCAGACATTTGCGCTATTGCAGCCTTTTCTGTTGTATCTTTCTGTGACCCTGGATGAAGGATGACATAGTCAATCCCAAGGGCATTTGCCCTGCTCAATTCGAGATGCATGGCATCTATAACCTTCACCTTCATCTCTTTATTCGGCGTTCCAAGGTTCAGGAGATACGATGCATGCGACATGGTTTTTCGAAGCCCGATCCTAGCGTATTCTGATTTGAATGCAGTTACCTCCTGATCCGGAAGGGGCTTTGCATTCCATTGCATCTGGTTCTTTGAGAATATCTGCATTGTCCTGAAGCCAAAAACTGCAGCTCTCGCAGGAGCATTTGATATTCCACCGGATGTGGATATATGTCCTCCGAGCAGAATTTTTTCCGTTACTTTCATGATAACCAGAAATAGCTGAGTTGATAATAATTCCGTCTATTCTTTGTTTCCGGAAGCTAGCATCATGTTTATGAACTGGTAAACGTGCAGGGCAAGTGCAGGATTATCTGTATATCCGCATGCGTCAAGATCCGGACCAGCCAGCATAGCTCTCTTCTGGTCACTCACAACATCAGTTGCTATCAGACCCTCCTTCCTGAATACCTCGACGTTTGCAGGAACCCGCTTATTAGGTGGGGTCACAAAAACTATCCTTATGTTCCTCTTAGCTGCGTTTTCAAGCTGTTTTTTCAGTTCAGTCCTGATCTCCTTGACTCTTGGTGTGCAGACGTAAAGCTCAGTCTCCGTGAGGTTGATCATTTCCTTTAGCTTCTCCATTACCTGTGTGGAACCATATATTGTGTATACGAGCTGTGGCTCACCCTTCGATGGAAGTATGTCCTGAAGGTTCTTCAGGTCGATGAAGAGATCATTCAACTTTTTCTCAAAATCACCGCGGATCTTCCCCATATCTTCTGGCTTGAACATCCTTGGTCTTCCTTCAGTTTCCTTCGCCAACCCCTTCTGCACCAGTGATTCCATCACCTTGTAAGCCGAGGTCCTGGGTATCTTAGCAGTGTCTGCTACTGTGTCAGCATTTGCCACGCCATGATATACCAGAGCAGCGAAACCCTGTGCTTCGTAAGAGGAGAGACCTAGCATTTTAAGCATATCTGTTGTTCGGCTCATCAGCTCGGGGTTAATTTCCATGACCTAACATTAGACGTATTTATATCAAGTTTTTTAATCTGCATGTCCAGATTATATCTTTATTATTTCACAAAGAAGGTCGATCGCGACTCTCCTGATCCTTTTTCTTATAAGCCGGATGTGTTATCAATATAAGCAACGCAGCGCTTACTTTTGTTGCAAATGTCTGGATCTTTGAAGGAACAGGCACGCTCCAAGCTGCCAATTGCCATCCAGTCTCTACTGTACATGGCAATAGGCAACTTTGCGAACTCTGCCTATTCTCCACTGTCCTCGGCGATCAAGAGTGCTTACGTTCTGACCTCAGAGGAGGTGGGTTTTATCACGAGCACGGTATTCATAGGTTCTTTGACAGTCTCATTTCTATCTGGCTTTTTTGTGGATCGTCTGGGAAACAGGACCGCGCTGAGAATATCGTTTAGCCTTATAGCGACCGGTGCATTGGTTTGCGCTTTTTCCTCTACCTATCCGGTCCTCCTCTCGGGCTTCTTCATGATTGGCTTCGGTTATGGCAGCATCACTCCAGCCACGAATTCACTGATAATGGAGGAATACTATCCTGAGCACATTGGCCGCATGGGAATAAAGCAGACTGGCGTCCCAATTGGCTCCATTGCGTCAGTTATACTTCTTCCTATCGTCGCAATAACGTTTGGGATCAGGTGGCCTTTCATTATGCTATTCGCGACATCAATTATCATTGCAATTTCTGTAAGAAGTAGATCAAGGCCTTCCAACGGATTCAGGCTCAGGACGTACTTTTCTGATCTTCTCTCTGCGGCAAGGGATCGCAGGCTGCTCACTTACAGTGCATTCAGTTCAGTGTTATCGTGGGGGCAGCAGACAGGGCTAACTTTCTACGTACTGTATTTTGTAGGGAAGGGTTTCTCTCTATACCTGGCAGAAATACTTCTAGGATCTTTTTTGGTCGGTGCCGTTTTTGGGCGGATATTCTGGGCAAGGATGGGGTACAGAATACACAGTGGATC
>JAKATM010000096.1 GCA_021818765.1 Thermoplasmata archaeon
TTCCGATCTTGGCCCATGCATCATATATTCTACGGTTTATTCAAGCCACCCTACGCTCACTTTCAACCTGACGGATCCGGAGACGATCACTTCGTGGGAGGTTAACGGGTCAGTGCAGGCATCGAACGTAATTGAGTTTGCGCATCCTGGCACTTATACAGTCACTGCCACATATGACGGTGGAAACGCTTCCAGAGAAGTGGTTATTCCAGTTATACTGAAGACGGGGCTTCTGGTTGCAAACAGATATCCCTTCTACAAACCGGAAATATTCTACACATTGGATCATTCCATCGCCGGCTCCGGTTTAATCGGCACCAACTTGTCAGTTTATGGTTTCACTGGACAGAACACCCTTGCGCTTAGCGCTCCGGGCTATCTTGCAAGTAGCTTGACATTCATTGGGGGCAAATTCATTACTGCAAATCTTACACCGTTAAATGCGTCATTGTCAATATTTGTCTTTACAGCCAATGCAACCGTCAACCTGAATGGAACGCCTCTTTCTGGAGAAATGGGCTCATACTCAATGTCAGTTGAACCTGGTGTTTACTATCTGAACGTTTCAGCTCCAGGCTATCATAGCAAGAACAGCACCATTGAATTGTCTCCCGGCCAGAATTACAGCTTTCAGTATCTGTTGATACCTACAGGGAATTTATATTCACTCCAAGGCATTGTTTCTGATGCCGTACTGAAGTTCCCAATCAGCGGGGTTGAAGTATCTGCTGGGGGGAAGACATACGGATACAGCAATGGTTCCGGTTTTTATGAGGTCTTTGCGGAGCAGGGATTCTATAACTTCACCTTCTCGAGCCCTGATTACAATTCCTCAATACTCGCTGAGCATTTGACAGCAAATACTACGGCCAATGTGGGCCTATTTCCTCTTTCGGTCAACGTTTCCCAGGTTTATCGCGTTGAGATGAACTTTTTCTTCCCGATCGGTTACCTTGCCCTTTATGTGTCCTGGAATCCACCGGGCCAGGCAGGTGTTCAGTCGTTCAGGATAGATTATTCAACTAATTCCAACATGTCTGGCTATAACTATCTCGTAGTTTCTGGGACCTCAAGTTACACGGTTATATTCCCGGTAACACCTTCTGCAACTTACTATGTGCAGGTCCTCTCTGTCCTTACATCAAACCAGGTGGTTGCGGGCAAGATCGTCACACTGCATGCAGCATCCCTGCCAGATATACTGATTAATCTTGCCCTGTACGTAGGCGTAATTACTTATCTTGTTGTAGCAATAAGGATACTCCACAGGGCTTTCAAAAAAAAGAGGGCAGATTAGTATTCTTTTCTGATTTTACTGACTGCATCCACCATATTTTTCAGTTTAGCATAACCGATCTCCCTGGATCTGGTTCTCAGACCGCAGTCTGGGTTCACGCGTATCATTCCAGGTTCCTGAATTGCTTCAATTGCATATCGAATACGATCCTCGATTAATTGCACGGGCTCGATGTAATCCACGTGGACATCCGTAACACCGATTCCTATGAATTTTGTATTGTCGATATCCCAGAAGCCCTTCAACTCCGAGAACGCTTTCCTGTGATCACTGCTGGTACCAAGCTCATTTGTGTCCCTGTTTGCGAACTCGAGATTGTAACCTTGCAGCTTAAGTTCTGCGCCTTTTTCAAACAGCATTCTGTAGTCAGTGCTATAACATACATGAATGGAGAATTCGCAACCATGAATCCCCTCAATCGACCTGTTGACCGACTCCACGACAAGGTCCATCTCAGAGGGGTGAGTGGTCGCAGCAGGCTCATCAATCTGAACTTCGAACGTCCCTGACATAGATTTTGACCATATTTCCTTGAGGTGTCTGATCTCTTCCCTCAGGATATCTGCGAAGGCAAGGGCCAACTCCCTTTTATCCTTGTAGTGCTCGTTGAATGACCAGTCCGCCATGGTGTATGGCCCAGTTATTGGCAGCTTGATCTTACGAGTTGCGTTCTTCATTATGAATATTAATTCATCGTCGTGAAAGCTGCCCTTTCTCTTTATTGCCGAAACAACGCTGCCCTTCCGATAATACCTGTTATCAAAGGATCTTACTGGGCCGAAAAATTCTATTCCTTGCAGCGAAGCCGCAACATGCTCATACATCTCCCATCTGTACATTTCACCTGCAACACCGATATTGTCCAGGCCGGCTTTGTTGAAAAGATCAAGCGTTTCAAGAGTGGCTCTTTCCTTCAATTTCGTAAGCTCTGCGTCAGAAGCTTTCCTGAAAACAGAACTTAAATACTGTGGTTTCCTGAAGCTTCCTATCTCCTGTGTTACAAGGACATCGTTCTTCATTTACTCACCCACCTTCCCAAGAACCTCTACTTTCTTTGCTGCGATAACGTGGGGGAGAAAGTCCAGGTATTCGGTGTGAGTGACGAAGACCTGATCAAGCTTGAGAGAAGAAGATACTTCCGCAACATCCTTCCTGAGTTTGTCAGGTTTCTCCAGATACGTATTCTGGGAATTCATAAGCGCGATGCCCGGGACCTCACAATGACTCGCGGCAAGACGGAACTCTTTTTTGTTTGAAGCAATCATGCTGAAGGGCCTGGCATTGTTGCCCTTCCCGAAGGATGAATCTGCCAGACCATATCTGACGCAGAAAACCTGGGCAGAGTCGAAAATATGAGAATATCCATCATACATTGATTTATCCGGATAAGGTTCGAAAAGCAAAATCCTCTTCATTCTATGCTTCTTGATCAGGTCCAGGTAGATTTCAAGGAGTGAATCCTGTATTCTCTCAGTCTTAAGCTCCGGCGAAACGTACGACATATTCACAAAGCTTTCAATTCCAGGAAGGAAGTATGTATAATTCTCTGAATTGTCCGAAATATACATTGAACCGGGGAGATGCGAATCCGGAGTTGAATCTTCATCACTGATTTCATGCAGTCTGGGATAACTTTCAATCAGGGGCTGCCTGTAAAACGTGTTAGTTTCCCTGTATCTGGATATCTTCTCGAAAGGTGTATCGAGAGACATTGACGCAACCATACGGAGAATGTCCTGCCAGTTAATCAGGGGGTCTGTATAATAGTTTACACCAGCACGGTTAAACATTTTAAGTAGCTCCTTCTTCTCAGTGTCCATAAGTTTACCAAGCGACTTATGGTCAAGTGCGTTCCTCTCCCATTTGCTTATAGACAACCTGATATGCTCTGACCTTGGATATAATCCATATTCAATGCTCTTAATTTTCAACATGATTTGCTTTCCTTATTATTGTCATCCGTTCTCTTCTTAATGGTATACACAGGACTCGTTTTCAATCCTGTTTTCTGATCCCAATGAACGGACACCACCACGGATGTTATCATTATTAAAATGGATTGGTGATTGAATAATTACCTGAGGTAATACTAGATCTTGAACTCTACTCCCTGCGCCAATGGAAGTTCCTTTCCGTAGTTTATTGTTATGGTCTGGCGCCTCATGTAATTCTTCCAGGCGTCACTTCCGCTCTCTCTTCCGCCACCAGTATCCTTCTCGCCACCAAAAGCACCGCCTATCTCCGCGCCAGCTGTCCCAGTGTTTACGTTCACGATACCACAATCCGAACCGCGATGAGAGATGAAATACTCGCTTTCGAGAAGATCCTTGGTGAAGATAGAAGAGGATAATCCCTGTGGAACTGAATTGTGAATCCTCACAGCCTCATCGATGGTGTGATACTTGAAAACGTAGAGGATTGGGGCAAATGTTTCTGTCTTGCAGATCTCCATATCTGGCTTTGCTTCTATCAATGCAGGTTTCACGTAAAAACCCTTGCCAGCGTTGATGTTGGCTCTTGTTCCCCCTGCAAGGAGCTTGCCGCCCTGTTTTTGAGCTTCTGAAATTGCGGATTCAAATTTCCTGACCGCTGATTCATCTATCAGTGGACCCACTAATATATCACTTTTTCTCGGGTCGCCAACTGAAACGTTTCTATAGATTTTTTCCATCTTCTTTATGAATGCATCATATATTTTGTCGTTTACAATAACCCTCCGGGTTGATGTGCATCTTTGCCCGGCAGTTGCAAGTGCTCCAAATGCCACTCCCTTTAACGCAATGTCAACATCTGCGTTATCGGATACAACAGCTGCGTTATTCCCGCCAAGCTCCAGTATTGATTTTCCCAGTCTTTCAGAAACAAGCTGTGAAACCTTCTTTCCAGATTGGACTGATCCGGTGAATGATATCAGCTTTATTCTTCTATCTGCTGCCATTCTCGATCCTATATCCTCACCACTGCCCATCACGAGTGAGAATATCTGCGGAGCTCCTTCCTCTTCCAATATTCTGCTCAGGACCTTTGTGATGGCTACTGCAGCCAGAGGAGTCTTTGATGATGGTTTCCATATAGATGTGTCGCCGCATACGGCGGCTATGAATGCATTCCAGGACCATACAGAAGAAGGGAAGTTGAATGAAGAGATGATACCGATCGGCCCCAGAGGAACGTACTGCTCCATCATCCTGTGCCATGGTCTTTCGCTAGCAAGTACCAGGCCCTCGAGCTGTCTAGATAGCCCTACGGAAAAGTCAGCAATATCTATCATTTCCTGAATTTCTCCTTTTCCCTCTGATATTGTCTTGCCTGCTTCCAAAGTAACAAGCATCCCGAGATCTTCCTTTGCTGACCTTAATGCCTGTCCGATCTTGAGCATTATTGATCCGCGCTTTGGCGGCGGAATTTCAACCCATTCAGTGTAACTCTTCTCTGACTGCAATATAACTTTATCGTAATCGGAAGGACTGGTTGCTGAAACGGATGCTAGAAGGGAACCATCTATTGGACTGTATGATTTGATCGTGGCAGTGTTCTTGGATTTGCTCCACTTGCCATAAAATGTTCCAGAGTTAATTTCATCTATCGATAGTCTTCCAAATAATTCTTCTTTCTTTCTGTCTGATGAGACCATATAGATCGTACCAGTATTGCATAAAGGTATACTATTTTAGCCTTTAAGCCATGTTTCCTATTCTATCTATAACAATCATTGCGAGATCCATTAGCAAATTTATGTTTTCTGAGCTCCCGCTTTTGTTTAGAGCCTTCATGGACTCCTCAACATAATATTTAGCCTTGTTAAATGCGTAATCAATCGATCCTGTCTTTGCCAATATTCGCTTTAGCTCGTCCTTGTTGTTTGCATCTCCCGTTGGAAATTTCAATATTTCGACTAATTTATCGTAAAGAGGTCCTGCATTTTTCAGCGCGTGGATAGTTGGGAGCGTTATTGCATTATGCTTGATATCAGCGAAGACAGCCTTGCCAAGTTTAACTTCCTCGCCAACTATATCCAGAATATCGTCAGTTATCTGGAATGCTATTCCAAGGTTATAGGCAAAATCTGATAAGCTTTTCTTAAGCTCGGGCGGGGAGTTTGCCGCTGTAGTAGCCGCTAGTGTGCATACAGAGAAGAAATATGCAGTCTTTTTGGAAATTATTTCAATATAGGCTTCCTCGGCGAGATCAAGTTTACCGAGATTCATGTACTCAAGGATCTGCCCCTCCGCTAGTTGCGAGGCACAGTCCGACATTATCTTTGATACCTCGTATCCGTATCTTGAGCCCAGTTCGTATGCTTTGGCGAATAAGTAATCGCCAACAACAATTGCATTATCTAGTCCATAGAGTGAGTTAAGTGTTTTCTTTCCTCTTCTGGTGGGAGCATTGTCTATAATATCATCATGAATAAGGCTTGCAGTATGAATCAGTTCACATGATGATGCCAGGTCAAGAATCTTTTCGTACGGGCCAGGCGAGGCAATTTCATAAGCCAGGATTGTTAGCAAAGGCCGGAATCTCTTTCCACCCGCCTCGACTATGTATTTGGACATGTGGTAAAGCTCTTTCTGGTCAGTGTATATTGATGCCAGAAGCGATGCATTTATTTTAGTTATTTTTTCGGCCAGGCTACTCTCCCATTCCACCAGAAAGTCCTTCATACGATTTGCAGCACCATATCACGACTAAAGATTTAACATATGCGAGCGGGAATTCCCCTTTCGCAAGAGAGGGGATGAAAGCGAACGAAATGTTTTGGTATATGGAGTATTACCATAACTATGCCCTAC
>JAKATM010000097.1 GCA_021818765.1 Thermoplasmata archaeon
ATATTTGTGTTGTATTTCATCTTCAACAGAAAGAGGTAATACTAAATATCGAAGGCAGCTATTGTGGCATAGCAATGAAGGAAAAATTCGTCATCGGGGTGACGGGTGGTTCCGGCTCAGTACTGGCACTTACCCTTCTAAGGAATCTGGAAAATTTTGAGACACATCTTGTTATGAGCGACGGCGCA
The DNA here is from genome assembly GCA_021818765.1 of Thermoplasmata archaeon. Taxonomy (GTDB): domain Archaea; phylum Thermoplasmatota; class Thermoplasmata; order Thermoplasmatales; family Thermoplasmataceae; genus UBA582. Next base: position 189 of record JAKATM010000097.1, read on the forward strand.
AGAAAGGTTTTCAGGGAGGAAATGGGCTCCACAGGAGAGGAGTTATTGCAACTTGCCTCTTACACATATGACGACAAGGACATCTCTGCAAGGATAAGCTCTGGAAGCTTCAAGTTCACTGCGGCCGTCATAATACCGTGTAGCATCTCAACTCTTGGCAAGATCGCTTCCGGCATCTCCGATACGCTCGTAACCAGGGCAAGCGCGGTCGCACTTAAGGAGCGAAGAAGGCTTATTCTTGTTCCAAGGGAAATGCCACTCAGCACAATAGTACTGGAGAACATGCATAAACTTTCCCTGGCAGGCGCTATCATTGCCCCTGCAAGCCCCGGTTACTATACAAGACCTACAACAGTTGAAGACATGGTTAACTTTGTTGTGTCCAGGGTCCTGGACCTGATGGGAGTCGACAACAACCTGATCAGAAGGTGGAGGTCTGGAGAAGAGTAGGTTCCTTGCAGATAACATGCTTGGCCGTCTTGCCAGGTGGCTTCGGATCATGGGATTTAATGTTGAATATGCCGCTTCCAGTCTCAGCGACACAGAAATAATAGGAAAGTGCAAAAGAGAGGGCTTGTTCCTTCTTACAAGAGACAAGGAGCTTCATGGCAGGTATTCCTTATCCCTGCTCATTAAATCTCAGGACCATAAGGAACAGATAAGCCAGTTTCTGTCTACTTTCTCAGTCGACGAAAAGTTGCTCTTCACAAGATGCACTGAATGCAATCACCTGCTGGAAAAGAAGGAAACCGCCGACCTAGAGGGATACATACCCGAAGGGGTGCGTGAAAGGTTCTCGACAGTTCTCTATTGCATGAACTGCGGAAAATACTACTGGGAAGGGGATCATTTCAATAAGATAGTTGAATTTCTTAGAGGAATGGGCATAGAGGCATGAGGTTACTACATATTGATGAAAACTTGCTCGATGTACAGATAGAGGGCATAAACGATCTCTGGTATATCGAGAATATAATCCATTCCGGAGATTCCATCCTTACAGCAGTCAGGCGGAGAACAGAGAAGCAGGAAGACATGGCAAGGTCAAAGGAAACAGAACGGGTCACAGTTATCGTGACCCTGCAGATTGAAAAGGTTGAGTTCCAGGCTTTTTCGAACAGGCTTAGGATTCTCGGCCTTGTAACTTCCGGCCCAGACGAAATATTGGGAGAACACCAGTCTGCAATCTTGAAACCTGGCGATTTCCTGAAGATCCTGAAGAAATCATGGAATCAGTCAGAACGAAAGATGCTCCAGGAATCAACTGAAGAATCTTCCAGAACAACCGCAATATTCGTTGCTGCGGATGACGATGAAGCCAATTTATACCTGCTCAGGCCATATGGCATTCAGAGCGTTGGGCACATAGACTCGGGCAAAAGCGGTAAATATTTTGACTCTTCGTATTCAGATGAATCTTACTTCCACCAGATAGCGGAGAGTATCAGGCCTATGCTTTCAGGAGGTGTGCCCATAAATATACTTGGACCTGGATTTGCCCGGGATCACATTGCAGAATATCTAAAGCAGCTGGCCTATTTTTCAGGGGCTGCCATCTTAACGCATCCTTCGTCTAGGACGGATGAACAGGCGATATACGAGTATCTGGGAAGCGAGGAGGCGAGGAAATCCATGGAAAGCACACGTCTTTCCATGGAAAAGAGCACAATTGACTCCTTCATGAAGGCTTTAAAATCAGGCGGTCTTGCTACTTACGGCTTTGATCAGGTGCATGCTGCTATTGATTCCGGGGCAGTTGCAACCCTTCTTGTCTCGGAGGAGAAGGCCCGGGACCAGAAGTATAGAGAAATTATAGATAAGGCAATCAGAATGGGAACAAAAATCAGTATACTGAGCTCACACAGCGATCCTGGCATAATTCTAAAGGGGTTTGGTGGTGTTTCGGCGATCCTCAGGTATGCAATATCTTAATGCTGCAAATATGAAGGGTCAAAAAAGGTAATATAATTTATAAGGCTTTCCGCTAGATTCGCTCCGATAGTGTAGTCCGGCCAAGCATACCGGCCTTTCAAGCCGGCGACCCGGGTCCAAATCCCGGTCGGAGCACTCAAACAAATATCAAAGACCCTACTATCATCCAGCGATTTTGTTATTTCGATAGATTGGCATTGTCAATATTTAGTTGGTTTTCTCTACCATGCAGTGTGTAACCGAAATCATGAAATATGAATGAAACATACCATCATATTCGACTGAGGAAGGCGCCATATACTGAGTTCAAGAGGATATCAATGTCAACTCCAATTAACATTTCCCAGATAGACAGCATACTTCTGGACAGTCTTTCCACCAACCCTATTTACACCTATTAACTCGTAATATTCCTTTCCATTTCTTTTGATCTTATGAGGTATAACAGTCATGTGCAATCTTATAACACACACTATAAGCTTTTCGGGAATCGCGGTTTTCCGCAAGAAATAAGGCATAAATTATTTATTCAACTGGATATAACCACAATAGTATGATATACCGTACCAACACAATATGGATATTATCCGCAATAATAACCTCTTTCACAAATTCATATGCCGGAAGTCAAGTTCACCAGAAGAATTATGGGACAGTTCCTGCCGTTTCACCGATTATCACTAGGTGTCCAAGAATTTCCTAATTTAACAATGAGCTAAAAAATTCAATCAACAAAGTTCCCCTTTTTGTCAAAATATTTGACCAAGTACATGATTGGGATAAATCCCAAGATACATATTCCAAAGAGCAGTGCTAATACAGTTTGCGGATAAGGCTGCACATGCAGCACCTTGTTCGGTCCAATTTTAACAGGCATAGAAAATATCATTGTTAGGTAGAATAGGAAAGAATAAATTATCAACGAAGCAAACCCAATTAAAGCTGAGTAAATAAAAGGATTACGTGTGAGATACAGCAGTGAAAGGGAAAGATAGAAAGCGGAAAGAACAATGAGTCCATCTATTAAAATTGGTGCTGTTTGGTTACTGAATAAGACAAATGAAATGATGACTGCAACTCCCAAGAGAGCTATGGACATAACCATAACTGCTTTAGCCATTTTTTTACTTAGTGTCCTGTTAACCTTCATTGATTATCGTCCAAATAATTTATGGGTTGGACAATCCAATATTATTAATGAATGTATAGCCCCCAACCCTCCAGTAACTTACGAGGCTCCAGAGCCAAGCTGCAACTGCAGTGGCCCCACCAAACCATAGATACCATGGTATATTACTTATTGAGTGCCAGAATCCCAAATTAGCCCACCACCATAACGCGCCCTGTCCATCAACATATATCACATTCTTGACATAGGCTAGTTCCGCACCCATTGTGACTCCAATCACGGCGCGAACTACTGCACCAGGTGCTCCCCCTACCATTGCACCAATCAAAGCTTTTGTGGCAGCTACTATCCCAATAGGTCCAATTGTAGCAATAGTGCTAACAAAAGAAGATCCCATCTGATAGCGAACAAGTTGATTTCCAATCAAGTACGAATTGTGTTGAGTATAAATCTGCTAGTAGCTTACGTCTGGAGTATCCTCTATAATACGTTTTCTTAATTCCTCTCTTTTCAGTTGAGAATGACAACAATGGCATTCATGCAGATCCAGATTGATCCTTATCTTCATGTTCGCCTCTGACCAGATCCTGAAGTGACCTATATGGCATGGCTGCGCTCCAGGTTTTCTCCTTTCGATAATTTTGGCAAAGATATTTTCAAGCTCTGCATCTCCGTATACTGCGATATCATATGTCTTTCCGTTCTTTATGCCAACGGTGGAAGGGTGACTCTTCCTGTACTCTTCAATCTGATCCTCAAGTTCTTTTATCCTTCTGTTTATCAACGATTTTCTTTAAATCCTCAATGCACGCTGTAATTTTTCTATAATCTACTGAACTTTTGGCGTTTCGGCAACCAATATAATGTAATCATAAGATAAGGATCTTTCAGTTGATAATGCGGCATCCGCATAATAAAGTGGGGCATCAGACACAACTCCTACTCCTCGCTAAAAATATTGTATATGGCCTTGGAACTAAACCCTGTCCCGTAGCTTCTCTAGGATCTTCCTCTCCTCCTCAGCCTCATGCTCATGATCATAAGTGCTGGAGAAGGAGATCACGGACACATCATGTCATATATTCGAAGATACCCTGCTATGAACAATAGTATTTGGTAAAAGTGCTATCATTTAATAGGAAGATTTAAATTTGCATTACATGAAATCCCCAGTCCGGGTCATACTTGTCCTGTTAGTTGTGATATTTTTTCTCGCCATGTCCTTGAACACCTCGGGGAATACGACTTATATGGGAGCAGAGCAAAAAGTTGTTAGATCAGCGCCAATCGCCCCCGTCGCTAACAGCAGTCTCAGTTTCAAAGCACCATCTATGTCGTCGTCAACATCATTGACCGGATTAAATGGTACATGGAGCTCGATGTTGAATTACACGATCAGCAAGCTGAATGGGACAAATATTCCACAGATTGCTAAGATGTTCCCGAACTTCAATACGGTGAGTGCTGGAAAGCTGAGCGCAGGTCCTATTTACACTTCGGCTCCGGCGCCAATGGGACTTGCATCTTATGGTCTCAAAAATGAGTCTGGTACAATTGTTCCATATACATACACAACAGACAGCTTTGAAGGCCAGATAAACATAAATGACGTTTCGGAATTCTACCCAGGCACAAGTTCGCCATTTAGTTTTTCCATACAGTTTAACTCCGTTCTGACTGGAGTTACAATTGCTGGCATATCTGGTTATGAGTACTGGATACAGAATGTGGCCTTTTATTCATCGAGGACTCATGAGCTGACTTTCGTTGACAATATATGGAATTTCAGCTCTCCGAATGCCGTGATAAACAATGGAACATTCCACAGTATTACAGGAAATGTTGTACCGGGCGTCTATTACTACAAGATAGGACCAACTTATACCGTGAAGGCGCCATTTTCTCTGACACTTTACCTCAATGCAACTAACATAGCCCAGCAAAACTCAGTATTTTTTAATTACACACTGACTAATGCCAGTCTCAACGGAAAAACAGGTACATTTACATCCTCCTACGATAAGGTGCAGTTCAATTCCCACCCGTCAGGTTCCAGCACTTCGACCCCGGATGCCTACTTCAAGGTAAGCGGTAACACGCTCTCCGGCACGGATGCAATTCCTCTAGACGCAGAACTTGACCTTGGTGGACCTGGTGGAGGTTCAACGGCAGACTTTAACCAGATCAATGCGACCCTGAATATGTATTACCTTGACTCTTCGTCCAAAATGGTGCCAGTTGGATCCGCATACGATTCTGGATCAGCAACAGGAGAGACTTCTTCCGGAGTCTCGGCATATTATGTTGGCACAACGGAATACCTTTTCACTGGTCCTTCATTTATTTCTGGACTGTGGAACATATCCTCCGCCAGCGAGTCCGGTTATTCAAAGGTCTCCGGAACAATAGCCCCTGGATCTTCATTTGTCCTGATCGGCCGCGGAAGCTCATTCAACAGTTCAAATGCACAGTGGGCTCCAACTGGGTCAGGAGGCTCATTCATCACACGCCTCATGCCTGGGACATACTCACTGGAGGTGATGCTCAGCTATCACAATCCTTCGTCGGTTCATTCGATATCACTATCTACAGGCGAATCGCAATCTCTGGGAAGTATAAGCCTTCAATCAAACGAGTCTCAGGGTATCTATACTCCTCTCTATATAGAAGGCAGCGTTGACCTGGCACAACTCGCAATATCGGGTAATGGCTTGGAGAGCAGTCCATACATCCTTCCAGGTTAGATC
>JAKATM010000098.1 GCA_021818765.1 Thermoplasmata archaeon
AGAGTATAAAAAAATATTCGCCGGAATCCAGGATCATTGTCGTAACGAATCCTGCTGATGTCATGGCGTATGCTGTACAGAAGGTTACTGGAATCCCTCCAGAGCGTATAATCGGCCTTGGCGGTTCCCTGGACAGCTCAAGGTTCAGGACTTTCCTTTCAATGGAACTCGGTGTATCTGTGAAGGACATCAATGCATTTGTGATTGGCGGACATGGGGACGACATGGTTCCTTTCATACGCTACTCGAGCGCAGGCGGGATTCCGATAGAGCGCCTGCTGTCTAAAGAGAAGATTGAGGAAATTGTTAAGAGAACGAGGTTCGGCGGAGGAGAGATAGTAAACTACCTCAAGACAGGATCTGCATATTACGCGCCATCGATTTCGATCACAGCAATGGTAAGGGCGATAATAGATGACGAGAATCGCATAATACCCAGTGCCGCTTATCTTTCAGGAAACCATGCAAAGCACTACGGCGCTTCGGGAATATTTATTGGACTTCCAATAAAGATTGGATCAAACGGTGTTGAGCACATATATGATATCGACTTCAACCCAGATGAGCTTGAACTCTGGAAGCGTACCGTAGAGAGCGTAAAATCAGGTTGCGCCAAGGTAGATGAGTTTCTATCCGTAAAGAAAAACTAGATCACCATTATTTTTTATTTTTTTTCGCCAGGTAGTCCCGGTAATCTGGCGGATATCTTTCATATCTCAGTGGATCCACTGAACCAGCATCCATGAAACCCTTTAGCCTCAGCTTGCAGGAATCACATGCACCGCATGCTTTTTCTCTGCCGTTATAGCATGACCATGTTAGTTCTAAAGGCACTTTCAATCTCTCCGCAAGTTTTACTATTTCTCCCTTGGACATGGACTGAAGAGGGACCTCAATCTCAAAGCCGCGCTCCGTGCCTATCTTTGTGCCAAGTGCAAGCGCTTTCTGGAACGATGTAAAGAATTCTGGCCGGCAATCTGGGTATCCCGAATAGTCAACAGAGTTGGCACCTATGAAAATAACATTACTGCCAATCGTCTCGGCGTAGGCTGCTGCCAATGACGCAAATATGATGTTTCTGGAGGGCACGTATGTCTCAGGGATGCCTTGACCAATCTCCTGATATGGTCTTTCAGGTACTGGCTTTTCAGATGTGAGCGCACTACCTCCTATCTGCCGTAGGTCGATTTTTATCCTCTTCTGCCTCACGCCGTAGTAACGGCATATGGCTTCGCTGCTGACTATCTCCTTGCTGTGTCTCTGACCATAATCAAAGGTTATGGCTGTTACATCGTATCCCATGCTCCTTGCAAATGCAAGGACAGTAGCCGAATCCATGCCACCAGAGAGCAAGGAAACTGCTTTCTCAGTCATTCATATTCCTGGAGGTGCATGCTCCCTGCCCGGGACCTTCGTAAAGACAGACTTCAAGCCTTGATATGTTTTTATTATCCTTCAATTTAGATGCAAGTTTGTCGGTTATAAAGGCGGACATCTGTTCTGAAGATGTCACATCCACGTCAATGAAGAAAACATCTTCCTTTGAAAATACATGCTTCTTACCATTATATGATACCTCGATTGAATCCTCTTTCTCCGTATGCTTCAGTGCAGTCTGCCTCGAAGGTACAAGAACATGATGATCCATTTTATAGATCACTTCCCTTGCATGCTGCTTCAGCAGGTCAAAGTCAATTATGAATCCGCCGTTATCAGAGCCTTCCACCGTTATGTCAATACAATAGTCATGACCGTGGAGCCTGGAGCATTTGTCGTGCGACGGTATGAAATGGGCAGCCGAGAACCTAAGACCGGTGTCCCATCCACTTACTTTAAGTCTCATTATGACCGTATCCAAGAAACTTATATTACCTTGATTGAGTCGAGGCGGAGACAAAGCCAGATGAGTTCAGATCATCTTCTCCTTTTCTGTTTCAGGTATTTTTCTCCTGAGCTTTTTGCCTTTTTTGAGAATTTTCCCATTTACCATAACTGTATCGACATTGGCGGGATTCGCAGAATAGACTATACCCTGCACTATGTTGTCCGGACCGGCAGGAATCAAATTTGCCTGCCTCAGATCTATCATGATGAGATCGGCGAGGTTACCTTCCTTCAGCACACCTATGTCGTTTCTACGCAGCGATGATGCAGCATCCCTCGTCGCCATGTCGAGTATTTTTTGTGCGTTTATAACTGCCGGGTTCCATCTTGCGCTCTTGACGAGAAGAGAGGAGAACTTCATCATCTCAAACATGTTCAGCGAGTTGTTGCTTCCGTTGCTGTCTGTCCCTAGGGAAACGGTGATTCCATGATCAAGCATCTCCGGCACCGGCGGCATCCCTCCGGTACCAAGTTTGCAGTTGCTTATAGAGTTCCAGGAGACTTTTACGTTTGCTTTTGAAAGCTGCCTGACCTCCCTCATAGTTACAAAAGAAGAATGTGCTGCTATGAGCCGGTCATCAAGGAATCCTATTTCTGAGAGATGCTCGACCGGTCTTTGGCCATTATGGGAGGCTGCATAATCATATACCTCCTTCCTGGTCTCTGACAGGTGCGTGTGGATAGTTGTGTCATATTTCTTGGCGAGTTCGCCCGCCCCTCTGTATGTTTCGTCGGATGCCACGTATATTCCCTGCACCCCGACGGATGGGGTGACAAGATCTCCATGTTTTTTCCTGATGAACGACTCTGCATTCTTAAGGGGTGATCCGGTTTGCGTGGTGAATTCGTCATCAAGGGTATTCCATGCAAGGAACGCACGTATCCCGAACCTGGAAGCTGCCCTGGCAATAATGTCTTCAGAATAGTAAAGGTCATGGAATGACGTTATGCCTGAATCTATCATCTCGGCTATTCCAAGATTCGCTGAATTATATATTCCCCTGTCAGAGCGGTTTGCGTCAAGCGAGAACGTCTTCTCGAGGAAACTTTCAAGAGAGATGTCATCAAGGAGGCCTTTAAGGTGCGCCATAGCAACGTGGGCATGTGTGTTAATGAACCCAGGCAAAACTGCGTTTCCATCGGCGTTTATTACGGTATCCGCGGAATCCTTGACATCTCCTATCCGTGATATCCTGTTTCCCTCTATGAGCAGGTCACCTTTCAGTATACGCCTTCTGTCATCCTGTGTTACGATAAGCGCATTCCTGATCAGAATAGTTTTCACGCGCGATTATTTAATGAAGGTATTAATTGTTTCAGTTGCTGGTACCTTTCTTGATGTTACGGCAGTTACGATCAATAAAGCTGCCACAGATGCAGCGATCACAAATATCTGAAATCCGTAAGAAGCAAGTTCTTCCGAAATCAATAATAGCGGAAGGGCGACTAATGCACCAGCAATACCGGCCAGCCCGATTGTTCCAAGGCGGGATGCAACATTTCTCTTCTCCCTCATGTAAAGGGCGATGAGTATACTGGCTGCCGATACCATGAGGAGGAAGGGCATTACAGAGTCGACTGGAGTCGACAGGACAGTAAGTGGGAGATAGAACTGGTAACCATAAACAATAAGGGTGTAAAGTGCGTATCCTTCCAACGACATTGTTGTAAAAAAGGCTACGATATAGGCATTTGGGTTGTATACTCCCAGTTGTATGAGATATGAGGCAACACCTGATTCTGTTGCGAGAAATGTCGGGTTGGTCGTCAGCATGACCGCAACAATACCAAGCAGCTCAATGAAGAGCAGGAGTGATCCAAAAAACTCCGATATTGTCACAATGTACCTTGGAGCGATGATCCCTTCCATCACAGTTACCAGGCCTATCGAAAATGTGAGGCTCGAAAGCGTGGAAAAAGAGAGCGGTATGCTGAGGTCGGAGAGAAACGGCAATACAGAATTAGTTGCATCCAGGGATAGAGTATTGAGAAGCAGAAGCAGAAAGATGATAATAGCAGTCGGGTAGACGTACTGTCTGAATCGGCGGGGAACCAGATACTTGAGAAAAAATATCAGGATGAATATTACGATTACAGTGACCGAAATATACTGTATTATATATGTTGATATATACACAAGCAGGAATATGGACGGAAACATTATGCCCGCATTCAGGGCATAATGCCTGTAGTCAATTCTTTTCTTGTTCACTGTGTCACCTTTCCATAAGCATATTCACTCATTATGTATGGTACCATATTCTTCTCGTTCACCACAAGGCTCCGTATTCCTATGGAATTGAAGAAATGTGAGATCCCCTTGACTGCCTTTGACTCCCGCTCTATTGTGTCGAGAATCAGGCGTTTGTCCACCGGGTCTGGGGCTTCAGGAACAAAGCCCGCCCTGCTCACTATCACAAGATTTATTCGCTTTCCTATCTGGAATTGCGGATCATGGCTCATCCTAAATTCCTCTGGATAGGCAAACGGCGTGATCATGAAAATAATGGCCTGCTTTTTTATCCTCTCCTTCATTTTCCTGAATGCCTGGTCTATGCTGAAAGTACCGCCTGGTTTTATTTCGGATATGGCGCGCTCAAATTTATCGACAGCCCTTGATCCTCGCTCCGGTTTAAGGTACACGTCATGCTCGGATGACGTAAGGAGATACCCAACGCTATCATGATTCTTCAGCATGCCAAGACTCATAGCTATAACCTGAGCTGTCAGGCTGTCAAAGAGAAGGTGCTCGGGTGTTCCCTGGTTTACAGATTCGCTGTAATCGATTACAAATAAGACGTTTACCTGGCGTTCCTCCTCCATCTGCTTTATGTAGAGATCTTCGCCGTTCTGCAACCCGTACCTGCTCCATGCAACATACCTGAAGTCGTCGTTCTCGGCATACTCGCGGACACCGTAGAAATTGTAACCCTGGCCGACCTTCCTCGAGATGTGGAGTCCCCTCGTATACAGAAGGTTGCTGACCCTTTCAGACCGCCTGCTGAAAATATCGGATGTTGATGGTGCAACTTTTACCTCGTCTTTTGAGCTTGCGGCGTATGTAACCATGGCAAGATGCAATGGATCGTCAGCATACATTATGATTGGGCCGACTTCGTACTTGCCTATGGCCGTTGCAGATATTGAGTATCTTCTTTCTACCATTTCTCCAGGATTTAGGTGAAGATCCCCTTCGAATTCGCCCTTTGTCCTGAACACCGAGGAGAGGGTATCAAAATAACTGAAATCAACGGGCCTGCGAGAGTTATTTTTAAATTTTATCAGCACATCGTTAAACTGCCCCTTCCTTACGTATGATTTAGACACTTCCCTTTCTGCCGAAATTTCTGAAATCGACGAGGCTAGGGTCAAATTGAACAGTATTATGTCAAAACCAATGACGAAGGTAAGCAACACGAAAAAGAGGATTGCGTCACTGTATCCAAGGAGGGTTGTGCCAATCAGCCCAAATACAAGTGCAGATAACAGCGCAAAGCCTGTTTTTCGTATCATTCAGGGTGCATCCACTTCGGATAGGATACCGTCTATTATCCTGTTGACCTCGTCGTTTATGTTGTTCCCTGCCGAGACGACGGCTTCAGGGTTCAGTATTAGCCTGTGATTGAGGAGCTCATGGCTCATCATTTTGACATCTTCGGGGATGACGTAGTTTCTTCCATTTATAAGCGCATTAGCACGTGCTGCATGAAGATATTTTGCCGATGTGCGCGGACTGGCTCCTAGATATACCATGCTGTTTTCCCTGGTCTTCCTGATTATGGCAACTACGTATTTCATCAGGTCCTCTGAAACATATACCCTTTTGACCATGTCCTTGAGTGCTTTTACCTTATCCGCCGAGAATGGATCGAACTTGTCAGGGACGTAGTCCTGGGATTTAAGTATCCTTAACTCCTCGTCAACCGATGGGTATGATAGGATATACCTGAACAGGAACCGGTCCATTAGCGCTTCCGCCAGTGGGAATGTGCCTTCCTGCTCAATCGGGTTCTGCGTTGCAATAACGAAGAATGGCTCGGGAAGTCCTTCTGTAATTCCACCCGTAGAAACATGGCGCTCTTCCATGCCCTCCAGATCGGAA
>JAKATM010000099.1 GCA_021818765.1 Thermoplasmata archaeon
CTTATAGGCAGTGATGAATATTACAGGGCGGCAGACGAGCGTCTTTATGAGATGGTCTCAAAAGACGTAATACAGAGGGCTGTGAAGAAGAGCACAGTTGAGACAATAAACGACCTGAAAATATTTGTCATTTTCAACAACCTCCCTAAACGGGATGTCATACTATCGAAAAACGTCTACTCGTACATCAGGAAATGCATTTCACAGAAACGCGATCCCATGCTCAACGATCCGGCATCGAACACGCTTTTGAGGTCGGCCATAAAACTTGGCCTCAGACCGGAACCGCTTGATGTTGCTTATAACCTAAACCTGGGCATTTCCGATGCCATGGATATAATAGCGTTAATGGAATACGTGGCGAAACTCAACTCATAGTGATTATTGTGCAATACGTTAACAGCTTTGACAGGGAGGAATTAAAGGACATACTTGCGGCAGTTCTCATTCTCACTGCAGCATTCACCATCATATATTACAGGTACATAGTTTTTCCAAAGACCGGGCTTGGGTATCTAATCCTCTTCGGGCTTGCCCTTCTGACCGTCCTCACCGCCTTCCTCATGCATGAAATGGCGCACAGGTTCGTGGCAAGAAGGCTTGGGGGATTCGGGAGGTTCAGGATATGGTTGCTGGGCGCACTTCTTGCTCTCGTCACATCGGTCCTCGGTATCCTGTTTGCAGCCCCTGGTGCAGTATATGTCTCAGGCATCTATTCTGCTGAGGCAAATGGAAAAGTATCACTCGCCGGTCCAGCTACCAACATGATCCTGGCTGGGATCTTCTACATGATATACATTATTCTTTCGCCAGTTACGTCATTGGCTTTCCTGCTTGGCTTCGTCGGTGCTCTCAACTCATGGTACGCTATTTTCAACATGATACCATTTCCGCCACTTGACGGTTACAAGGTCCTGGTATGGGACAAGAGGATCTACCTGATTGCAATAGCCGTTGCTGTTCTATTGAACATCCCAGGTCTCTACTTCGGCATTATTTGAGCGCTTCCAGCATGCTTGCGGGATCGCCAGATTCCAGCGATACAAAGAATATTGAATTCCTGCCGACTTCTATCTTGTAAGGGATCCTGAAAGAGTAAGAAACCATGCCTATTTCCAGGATGACGGAATCCGCATTCTTCATGTATGGCCACAGTTTTTCGGATGGGCTGATGATCAGGCCAATGAACAGTGGCTCATCTGAAGCGACAAAATAATGATCTGTCTTCACTTTTTCCTTTCCATGGTCTGATGGTACTACGACACTTAGCATGGCAAGATCATCATATGGATCAATAAATAAAGTTTCGAAGTATGGTAATAAGAGAGTTTAGGTCAGATGCATGCTGAGAAAGGATTTATACAGTTAGAAAATACGGGAGAGTATCTGCCCGCGAGGCAGTTGGTATAGAGGTAATTTAATGTCTGGTAAAAATACATGTTCATCGTGCGGGGAAGGACTGGTAGAAGCAGGATTCTCGATTTTCGAATGCCCTTCCTGCGGTCAGGAAGAGATTGGTAGATGCAACAGCTGCAGGGAACATTCAACGAAGTATGTCTGCGCAAAGTGCTCGTTCGTTGGGCCATAGGTGAAATAAGTGGGAGATGTAGCGGTTGTTCTCAAAATACTTCCCAGTGACAGCGACGTCAACGTAACATCCATGATGGAGGCCGTTAAGCAGGCTCTGAATGGTCTATGCGAGCTCAACAAGATTGAGGAGCAGGAAGTTGCGTTCGGCCTGAAAGCCATCAGGCTCGAAGTCATTGTTCCCGATGAGGAAGGCAAGATTGGGGCTGTTGAGTCAAGGCTGCAGGCGGTTGACGGTGTCGGCCAGGTTGACACGGACGAGGTCACCTTAGTTTGAATCTTTCATAAATGTTTTTCACGCCAACTATCCTGAACCTATTTTTCCTGGTAATTCTGCTTCTTATCTTTGCAGGCTTACTGGCAGTATCACTCAGGCGCGCCTACAGGGACCAGGTTTTCGGAAATTTCGACGAAAACGTTCTCGTCATACTACCATGCAAGGGAAAGGATGTTACTCTTTACGAAAATATCACCTCTCTCCTTGAACAGGATTATCCAAGTTATCGAGTCCTGGCGGTAGTTGACTCCCTCTCAGATCCTGCAATGCAGGCAATCCGAGACTTGAAGGTAGACTACCTAGTAAGCAAGACAGAATGCCAGCAGTGCAGCGGAAAGGTTCGGGCAATTGCATCGGCGCTGGAGAAATATCCTGATGTTCCTGTGTATGTAGTGGCGGATTCTGATGTTACATTCCCGAAAGGATGGCTGAATAGTCTCGTGAAGCCGCTGGGATCGCCTGGGGTTGGCGTTAGTACTACATTCCCTCACTTTGTGCCAACCGGCGGAATATGGTCAAGGATCAAGTCTGTATGGGGGTTGGTCGGCATAGGGCTTATGCAGTCCCGTCTTACCCGTTTTGTATGGGGTGGTTCAATGGCTTTCCGTCGGGATCTCCTGGGTCCAGAGGACGTAGAATACTTCAAGAGGCACATTTCAGACGACGTTGCAATCATGAGGATTGCAAGGAAGAAAGGTCTCGAGATATCATATGTCCAGGCAGCTGCACCGATGATAAATTCCCCCGATGATTACAGGACATTCAGGGAGTGGTCCAACAGGCAGACCGCCCTATCAATAAGTGCAAGCAGAACCATTCTCAGGTTCGGTGTTCTCTTCTACTCCTCGGAGATCATACTCCTGATAGGCGGAATCGTTTTTTCAATCGTCTTCACTCCCGTCTTCCTCTTCCTGCTGCTGCCTTATCTGCTATTTGCCTACCGGAACGTGCAGAACCACCACGATGGCGGATTGTACGTATTCCTTATTGCACTCATAATACCATTTATTTCAATGAGCAGCCTGATCAAGGCGGCCGGGATGGAAAAAATCCAGTGGCGCGGTTCCGAATACGATCTCACGAAGCAGCCTTGAAATCCTCAAATTATTATATAGCCGAATAATCAAATACGCATGAAGTCAGTTCAGAAAAAGAGGCTGTTCGGTACAAACGGGATCCGCGGTATCCCCAATGCAGATCTTTCACCAGCCTTCGCCATGGAGATCGGGGAATCAATAGGATCATATTTCTCAGTGGAACGAATTGCAATTGCCAGGGACACCCGGTTAACGGGAAACATGATAGAGACGGCAGTTGCATCTGGAATAATGTCAACCGGTACGAGTGTAACTGATCTGGGAATACTCCCAACGCCTGCACTGCAGTACTATTGCAAGACACATGATATGTATGGCGTGATGATCACTGCATCACACAATCCCCCACAGTTCAACGGAATAAAATGCATCGATCGTGACGGTACGGAACTGGCGGAGGAAGATGAGATAGCAGTCGAGGATGTATATTTTTCAAAGAAGTTTTCAGTCTCGAACTGGAGTAAATGCGGCACTCTGGCACATGATGGTACTGCCGCGGATTCTTACGTTGCGGCGATCCTGAAGAAGATCGATGCAGCATCCATATCCAAAGCAGCACTCAGGATTGCCTTTGATGCCGGCAACGGAGCATCATACCAGACAACGCCTGCTTTGCTGACTGCGCTCAATACCCGCTTAGTTACACTTAACTGCAATGCCGACGGTCGCTTTACTTCTAGAGAATCAGAACCGAAACCCGAGAACCTCTCATCCCTCATCGGAATGGTGAAGTCTGGAAGCTTCGATCTCGGGATAGCGCATGACGGAGATGCGGATCGTGCAGTATTCATAGACGAAAAGGGCAGGTTCATCGACGGTGACAAGACGCTTTCCCTCATCGTGAGGTACACAGCCCGCAAAGGCGATGTTGTCGTTACACCAATAAGCAGCTCCGACTGCATTTCCGACGTCTGCAAGGAAATAGGAGCTACCCTTGTCAGGACGAGGGTCGGCGCACCGATCGTATCGAGGAAAATGATAGACACAAGGGCAAAGATCGGAGGCGAGGAGAACGGAGGCGTTATTTACTCGGACCACCAGTTCTGCAGGGATGGGGCAATGACCGCAGCGCTTGTTCTTCAACTGATGGCGGTGAGCAAGAAAAGCATATCTGAACTGATAGGAGAACTCCCGAAATATACTCTGACAAAGAGGGCAGTCCATATAGACAAGCCATGGGGTGATTTATTGCAGTCGCTTCAGGCGGAATTTTCAGGCAAGGATATTGATCTTACGGACGGAATAAAGATAAAAGAGGGAAAAAACTGGGTACTGATAAGGCCGTCCGGAACAGAGCCTATTGTCCGGCTCTATGCACAGGGAAAGGACGAAAAAGAATCGTCAGCTCTCGCCGATCAATACCAGGCAAAACTTGAAAAGATCATGAAATGAGATCCTTTGGATGTATTTACACCTCTAATAGGATGACATGTTGCCAAAATCATGTTTTTACATAATATTCTAGCCAAATGAGCGAAGAATTATTCCTGTACGCTTAATCCATTTGGCCGCATAATTGTAAAAATAATTGCATTGTAGTCGTCCCTTAAATGCACCCTTTTGTAATTTGCCTACATCTTCTCCACAGAATTCATTACGATCTTGACATTGCAGCCTGTTCAAGGAACTATTAAAATGAGAGCCGCCGACGGGTTTCGATCCCGCGACCTGCTGATTACAAGAGAGGAAAAAGGGGAGTTCTAATGAAACGCGACACATCGTTGTGTTCTTCATTCTCTTCGCCAGCATCTATTACAATAACCCTATAAGCTTATTAAGTCCATTCTTCCAACTCTCAGAAAACTGAGCCATGTCTTTTATGGCTTCTCTTCCAAGATCCGTAATAGTATACATCTGTCTTGCCCGCTCTCCCTGCATTATTTCACGCCTTTCCACATATCTATCTTTTTCCAGTGAGCCAAGGGCGGGATATATGGAGCCAGCGGTGGGCCTCCAGTAACCTTGTGTGCGCAGGGAAATCTCATTCATTATTTCATATCCATGCATGGGGTTATCTTCAAGAATTTTAAGTATCAAAGGCTTGAGTACTCCCGGGGGGATAAGACTTACTTTGAATGGGCCACATCGACAGGAGCAATTTTTATCCACTTACTTTCCAACCTCCTTTCTTAGTAGTTCTTTCTGAATTTCTATTTCTTTCAATTCTTCTCTCTTTGCTGCAATTGTCGCATAAAGTTTCTCTATTTTTCCTATCTCAAGAACTTTTACATGATGCAGAGCACAGAGTTCACAACCGTATACTCTTACAACTCCTTCTATTTCAAACGGAAACTCTTTACCTGGCATTACAGCATCGCCACAATCAGCACATTTCAACAATCCCAGTCACCTCTAAATTTATGTGGAGATAAGTTTACTCCACGTTCTCATTCTTGTGCGACTTGATCCTTGCCAGTTTTCTCTCAAGCATTGATATCTCATTCTCCAGCTGTTCCTTGTAGTCCTCAAGGTCTTCAGCGACATCCTTTTCAGAACGGTTCCGAAACATCTGGCCGCATCGAGACATTCTGGATTCCATGTATTCGTTGTCGCATCCACACTTGTTTCTATTCATTCCGTACATTTCTTTTCTCCTCATGAGAGTATTATAGTTTCCTATATAATGCTGTCTATATATCGACGACGATCTCAAAAAACCTCCATGGAATGATTAAAAAAATAATTAAGATTAAACAAATCTTCTGCTCAATGCGCTCCATAGCATTCTCGGTTATTGTCACATATATATTGATTTTCCACAACTCCCCCACCTCGCCTTAGTGAGCATATTGTGTTAATGCGGATTTAGAATTTTTCTTCAGTTATGATCATTCAATCTAGTTTTTACAAACTCATTGAAAAATGCCATGCTGCAAAAAGAAGAGCCGATTCCAATGTGAGGGAAGAATTTATAGATGAGTCTGATGGGTTGCTGATTGAAGTTAACCTTAAAATTTAAAAAAAGCAAAAGCCTTATTATCTGCAGGATAATAACAAAATATGCCTCTTTT
>JAKATM010000100.1 GCA_021818765.1 Thermoplasmata archaeon
ATATTCAGGATACGTAAGAAACGGTAATTTCACCGGATTAGCCACGAATTATCAGACCACGATGAAGGTTTCCTCAGCAAACAGTACCATGAAAATTTTTCAAACCGACATTGAAGATCATTCTTTCTTCCCATATTTCGACAAGTTCTTTAACAGATACACGACAAATGTGACAAGAGTGCTGGTGTCAAGTTCTGGTAATAATGCCAGTACTGCTCTGTTAAACGATCGCAACTGGACCTATGTAAACAGTAACCTGAACCTGAGCTCCTCAAAGCTATTGACGGGCATATTAAATTCCACCGTGCTTTATACCAACCTGGGACTGTCACTTCTGGTTTCCGATTTTGATTCATATAGTGGAAACGCCAATTTTTCTCCAGCATCGGCCCTGAGTGAACAGATAGGCAGTAACCTGAGGTCACTGTCTGATTTCAACGGAATAAACCTGATCAGGACAGATGGAACATACTATGAACGGAATCTTATCGTTAACATTGGTTCAAGTGTTCTCAACGCAAGTTTCCTCTTCAGCAGTACGAATGTATCACTGGCTATTTTTTCAAAATCGTATTGCGGGCCACTGCCGATAACCGCAGTCCTGATTTCATGAGGATTTTATCTCATTGAAGTGCTGTTTATTTGAAATTGAATAAATCACTGCACTTGCTGTCATATTTGCCTAAATCACTGGCCATAAAATTGTAAAGTCGAGAGAGTAAAATCGTTCAGGAGGCCATAGTTACGGCTCAAATTGAACATGGTTATTGGAAAAACCAGGAAAATTAAAGTTTTACATAACTACTGACTAGTTCTGAACAAATGAGTAGACAAAATATATGTATAACGTAAACATTATAACAGTAGTAAAGTGCAGTTACTCCCTGATTAAGGTGAAGCTCATGGAATGTTCTGGCGTGAAGCGTACTGTTTCCTCCGATGAACGATTTGTTGAGAGCGACGCCAGAAAAGAGCAGTGGATATACACTGTAGCACCAGTGATAACCGGGAAATCAGGAATATCACATGAATTCGATTTCGCCTTCACCAAAGCAGATGAGAATGGTGACATCATAACATGTTCCATAATTCCTTCAAACGCGAAAGATACTCTCTCATTGATAACTTTCTTCAACGCCCATTCTGAGGATGTGAACGCATATAGGAAATTTCTATTTTTTGAGAGACCTCCTAATATTGAGGAAAGGCTCTTGACGAACTCACTGCGAATAGAGATAATCATGGTTAAAAAAGAACAGTCCACCAGAATTTATGCCTCTCTAATAAAGCCATCAGCGACCAGTGCATCCAGGTTTCAGGGAAATCCTTCAGCCACTCGTCTCTTGGATGAAAAGACCAGACGCAATAAAAAGAAATATCGTGACAGGACCGGTTTACTGTACGAAGTGCTTTCATCGGTATCGTACAATCATGGCAGCAGTTTGTCGACAATTATATACAGATGTAACCTGAACTACAACTCAGCAAAGTCCATTATTTCAGAACTTCTGGAAAAAGAACTCTTGGCAGTAGTGAAGAATGAGGAGGAAAAAGATACTTACCATGTTACGGAACATGGATGGGGGTTCCTTGAACGCCTAAGTTTCTATAAGCAAACAAAGATATTGGAGTAACAATTGACAATAGAAACACAAATAGTCACATATAAATAATGCACTCATATTAATTTGGCAAAATGAGCCTCGTTCCTCTGATCCCGATTGTAATTTTGATATCCACAGTTGGAGTATACCTGTTACTAGGCCCAACATTGAAAGTTTATCTGGGAAAGGCGGAGGATAAAACCAGACGAATTCAGAGAGTCTCAACATTGATCATCGCTTCTGACATAGTTACTTTCTTCTCAAAGAGCGAGTCAAGCAAAGTTGTTGAGAGGCTGCTAAAAATGGCAAAAGAGGATGATAGTGACCTGTACAGATTCCTTGATAATTCCGTTTTAAATGCAGAAGAAGAGATCGGGAAATTGCATGAAAAGCTCAAGCAGAGGGACGAACAGATTGCAAACCTATCAAAAATAAGGATATCAACCATATTCATCAGGTCGACTGTGCTGATTTACGGAGTTACTGTATCGGCCGTTCAGTTTATCCTAATATACCTCCTATATTCCTCCAACATTTCGCTTTTCCAACTGCTAAATGGCGTTTTCTTTGGCGGAAGCATACTTTTCTCAGTTATTCTAGTATTCATGATCGTTTATGCAGGATTGATTTCGAGAAAACTTGACGTGGACTATCTAACACTCTTTAAAGAGCCCTACGATAGCAACAACCTCTCAGACCAGTAAAGTGCTGTCTGGTGGCCTCTGCTTTATTTGATCGAACAAGAAAATTCTGATAAAGTTGGGTGTATTACTCACAATTTCACAGGCGCTTGAAGCCTATTTTAACTGGGAAATGTATGATAAGACCTAAAGTTGTGATCCAGTCCATAAAAATTCTAATACCGCCTTCGAGCTAACCTTATATAGAGACGTGCTGCTTGAATACCTGCAGAATGGGTATTGCAATGACTGAATAAAATTCGAGAAGTCGGGGAAACAGACGAGGGACGAAATGATTGAGACAAAAAATTCAGGTAAAAGATGAGGTACTCTCGGGCAAGAATACTGCTGTTGCTTCCATACATCGGGTTATGGCAACTGGGTTATTACGAGCACCTGAATGAATACATAGTGGTCTTGGTGGCACTCTTTCCACTGTTATTGTTGAAGAGACGAGACTTTCGAGTGGACCGGACTTCGCTTTTTTCAGTGTTTTACGGGATTGTATTTGTTTTTCTGTTGCTGGAACCTGGAATTGTATACGGAAAAATCGACTTTTCACCACTTACTTATTTATTGTTCCCAACCCTGATCCATTCCCTGCTGCTCGTGGTTTCCCTGCTATCCATGATTCACGGCATTGTGCTGAAGAACCTTTTGAAACGCCCTTTTCTCGGAATGGCTCTTACCGCACTTGTCTATATTATGACCATTACACCGGTTTCTCTCTTGATGGACTTCGGGGGTCTCATACAACTGATCCTGTTTGATCTGACATTCATTGTTGTTCTGTCGTTTTATCTCGGATTTCTGTACCTGAAAAGCAATTTCAATATTCTGCCAGGCATTATATTTCTTGGAATTTACACCGCCTTTGTGAGCCTTGGAGTTTCTGTTCTTGTTTCCAGGCTATTCAACCTCGTATGGGAAGTTATTGCCCTATCTGTAATGCTGTTTATAGCAGATAAAACAATAAGAGAGCCGGCTACAATCAAAAGAATGTTTAAGTCAAAAAGAAGAACCAGAAAGAAAGATTCAAGCATCGTCGTAATAGCTGCGGGACTCATTGTTATGCTTATTTTGCTGGTTGTGCTACCAGCAGTCACTCAGGAGTCCCATTACGCCATCGCCGACCCAACTGATAGCATGTATCCAGTTATAGAACCGGGATCGCTTCTGCTTGTATCCCACATAAATCCGGGCAGCGTGAGAGTGGGAACCATAATAGTGTTCAATGCTCCCTGGGAAAATGGCACTCTGTTTGCCCATGAGGTTGTGGGAATATATTATGATAAAGGAGTCGAATATTTCATCACCAAGGGGGTGAACAATCCCGCCAAGGATCCGTTGCCAGTCCCGGTAAGTGATCTCGTAGGGCAAGTCTCACTTTCCGTACCATACCTTGGTTATGTCCTGATTTATAACCAGATAACTGCGGCAGTAATACTTGTCTGTGCCGGAATATTCTATGCTGTCGATATTAAGCGGTAGATCTATAATATTTCAACTTATGCTATCATTTGTACTACAAAATTTTCTGTAACATATATGCCCTTTGCATTCTTTATTATTCAAGGTGCTAAAATGAACAAAAAATTGTTTGCCTTAATGATGGTGCCCATAGTCGTAGTGATGGGCGGGACGTTTGCATTTTCGGCATGGGCTGGAAGCGCAAATGCGTTCTTTGGACAGACTGCCGCAACGGTTGGGTATACAGAGTCCCTGAATTTTGTTGGAACCAATGCTAACATGAATCCGTTAGTTATCGTTGGGCATGGAGGGACATCGACGACAGTGACCAGCGCGACGCCAGGTTACACAGTATATACGGCATCGGGTTCTGCTGCCTCGAACATCAACGTCTATGCCAACGTCTCTTATCTGGTACCGGGTGAGTATGTCGAGTACACAGTTACCGTGACCAACACGGGAAACGCAGTCCTGAACACCAGTACCATGTCAATTGCAGGCGCTAACACGTTCAACGGAGCCGGTACACAACTTACGTCACCATTCTCTGTTTCGGAACTTCAGCCTCCGGTAACGATGTCATACATAAACAATGTGGTTCAAAACGGGATCCCCACGATATCAAATGGACTGGGGCCGCTCTTCATAATTAATGCTTCAACCGTAAACAGTTCGCCATCCGCTCTTGCACCCATGCATTCTTTTACCTACACGGTCTATGCGATTCTTCCAGCTGTAGCCCCCACAAGTTGGCAGGGCTATCAATTCTATATGGAAATATCGCTCTTAGTATCGGTAGACCCGTAAACCATTAATCTTTTCTTATTTCCTTTTTTAAATTTTTTCTTTTTGTGTTCCCTGATGACGTTGCTACCTTACGCCTTGTTTCCGTTGGTTATTCATTGACAGTTATCTGCTTTTGTTAAACAGATATATTGTTTATTACACATGAAACATAAACGCCTTCTCCGGACGATAAGCCTGCGAGACATCAATTTGTTTTCTTTTTCCTGATTTCAGAATAATAGGTCTTCCCATTAAGTTCCGTGAAGATGGTATTTTCATAAACAAATACAGGAGATTCGGTTATTAGGGCCATTTTCATAAGATCGTCTGTTTCAATTACCCTTATTGCCCCTTCTGGTGGGCCTGAATCCAGTTCTATCAGGTCCCCTGAATTATCCTTACGGAATTTCTTCACATAGTCACTTTTCCTTGGCACCATTGTAAGCAAAAGATAAATCACAGCAGATGCACCGATGCCAGCCATAAGATAAGCGTAAATCATTCCAAGTGGGATTATTGTTCGACCCGGAACAGTAACGGTCTTTGAAAATAACCCATTCAATGGAATATTATTTGGACCTGTAAGTGTATCTGCAGAACTTCCGACGCCTATGGTGAGATTGGAATAAGATGAGCCAATCTGAGATGATGCAATGTCCGTTATTTCTATTGCGTATGCCCCGGATGATGAGTACCCAAGCTGGCTGTCTATCTCCTTACCCTTTGAGAGGTTTGAGCTAACGTTTATGTTGAATATCAGGCTGCTGGAGTTTCCACGTGTTAGAGTAAGATTGGATGCGGATGTGTAGGTTTCCTTTGTCCAGGCTGGATCACTTGATATAACGAAGACCTGGTAGGTGCAGTGAACAGAACTGCTGTTTTCCATGGAGTTATAATAATACACTGTTAGATTTACAAAAATGTTTGACGTTATGTTGGTATATATCACTGAAGGATCATCCAGGGATGTGTTATTCGGATACAGCAGGTTATCTTTCAGATGATCCACGAGATTCAGATTTGACGACATGGAGTATGATCCATCTGTTTCGCTGACTGATTTTGGTCCCGGTTGAAATACTACGATCAGCGCAATAATTACAAGAACAGAAGCAAATAAGGCAAGCGCCAATCTTGTTACCTTCCTCCCTTGTAATTTAGCTATCAAGACTGTTGAGCAATTGTTCAACTCATAAAGTTTTTACCGTTCTCAAAACCTTATGTGATGTTCTGCAGGGTTCTGTTCGGAACGTATGCCATCTCAGTCCTTCCTGCTTCTGGAATCACAGGTTGATTCCTGATGTACAGGTATTCATTCATCACTGATGGCAAAGAGGATTCCGCACTCACGGGGAAAGGATCTCCGCAAAGATCAAGGCCACGCAG
>JAKATM010000101.1 GCA_021818765.1 Thermoplasmata archaeon
AGAGCGA
This sequence comes from Thermoplasmata archaeon, assembly GCA_021818765.1. Classification (GTDB taxonomy): domain Archaea; phylum Thermoplasmatota; class Thermoplasmata; order Thermoplasmatales; family Thermoplasmataceae; genus UBA582. Next base: position 8 of record JAKATM010000101.1, read on the forward strand.
GTATTCAAGGCTGAGCGTCAACGCTTCCCTAAACTTCAGGATTAAAAAGCTCAAGTCTGTGCCAAGATCCCTATTCATTCCTGCTCCGAAAGTGGATTCAACGATAGTGTCGCTTGAGATGAAAACAGAGTTTTACGATCTGGACTTATTGAGTTTCGATAAATTGCTCGTTAAACTGTTCTCAAATAGGAGAAAGATGGTGAGAAGCATTCTGGACTCGTATCCCGTTGATCTTGCAGAGAGACGGCCAGATACACTTACCACGGAAGAAATAATAAAAATTTTTAAAATGGTGTAGGGTTAGAATATTACTGGGTCTTGTTATCAGAATCCTGGTTTCCCTTTGTCTTGTTAACAATATCAGAAAGACCCATAACGCTGATTGGGTTTGAGGTGAGGCCACCGGCAACTGGAGTGTTGAACGGTACCATCATTAGTGTGCCCTTCCCTTCCAATCCTATTTCATAAAGAATGTTCAGCCACCGGAGCTGGAAAGCCGTGGGGTTTGAACTGTATTGAGCAGCAGCTTCGACCATCTTCTGCGCTGCCTCAACCTCAGCCACTGCTAATGTTACCCTTGATCTTCTCTCCCTTTCGGCCGAAGCCTGTCTTGACATGGCTTCCTGAAGTGCCTGCGGAACAATCACATCCCTGATCTCTACAGAAGAAACCTTAACTCCCCAGTGCTCAGTTTTCTCATCTATTATCTCCCTTGCAGATTCACCAAGTTTTTCCCTCTCTGACAGGACTTCATCGAAAGATGATTTTCCGAGAACCTCTCTTAGTGTAGTCTGGGCAGACAGGTTCGTGGCAGTCGCGTAATTTTCAACGTTCAATATCGCTTTTTCAGGATCGATTATCTGAAAATACATAACTGCATCAACATTCAGAGGCACGTTATCCTTTGAGTAAGTCGATTCTGTCTTGAAGGCAACCGCCTGTATCCTAGTGGAAAGAACCGCTGTTATCTTACTTATAATTGGGGTAACGTATATCAGTCCCGGACCCTTCATTCCACTGTACCTACCAAGTGTAAGTACAGGAGCTCTTTCCCATTCTTTCAGAATGTGTATTCCAGATAGCAGTATAATTATAATAATTATAGCTATAAATATCAAAAAGATATCCAATCCACTTATCGCCATGATGTTAGATAAATGAAAAAGATATATAACCATTTGCTACTTCGTGTATAACTGGCTTCTTGATACTATGGCTCACGCAGTAATTACCAGCATGAAACATGTCAGGCGGGAGTATTATGACTTTGCTCAGATATCTCTTGAATTGGGGGTATCAGAAATAATTTAACCGGTAATGCGTTCTCCTGATGGGTACTCTATGCAATTCAAAGCTAAACTTGTTTCGTGGAATGAAATTGAAACCTGGTGCGACAGTATAAGGGAGAAAGTATCACTTTCATTTAAGCCGGATGCGATAGTTGGAATATCACGCGGTGGATTGGTCCCTGGAAGGATCCTGTCCGACATGATGTGGATAAAGGACCTCCAGAGTGTAAAGACTGAACACTGGGGACTTACCGCTGCTGTCGATGGGAAGGCATCCATAAAAAACCGATCTGCACTGTTCCTTGAAAAAAAGAGGGTGCTGCTTGTTGATGACATAACAGATACCGGTGAAAGCATGACACTCGCTAAGGAATATATTTCAGAATTTTCACCCATAGAGGTCAGGACGGCAGCTTTACTTCACATAAACAGATCAAAATTCGTCCCGGATTTTTATGCTGAGGAGATTGATAACAGTAACTGGACATGGTTCATATTCCCCTGGAATATCCACGAGGACCTGGATAATCTATCAGGAAGGACCATGGTTTCTCCCATGACTACTAGCGAACTGAAAGCTGCACTGAAAAATGACTACGACCTTGACATTGATAACAACGTGCTCGAACATGTCCTTACTGTAATGGAGAGAACCGGTAGAATTTCGAAATCTGGAACCAGGTGGAAAAAGAGCTGAAGGAACGTTCATGGCCTGATTATTGTTCCGGCCTTTCCCGCGAGAGCCGCCCTTGCATTATCCAGTGACGTTATTATGGCCTCTTTCCCCCCTGATCGTATGAAACGGATTGCTGCTGTAATCTTTGGACCCATGCTTCCCTTTGCAAATACGCCACTTTCAGAGTAAGCCGTTATTTTGTCCAGGTTAACAATGCCTATTGCTTCCTGTTCCGGCTTCCCATAAGCCAGAAAGGCATTTTCAACATCCGTGAGAATTACAAGCCTTCTAGCATTGATTGAACTGGCAAGAACTGAAGATGCCAGATCCTTGTCTATGACTGCATCAACCCCTTCGTAGAATCCATTGGATTTCACCACTGGAATTCCTCCGCCCCCACTGCACACAGGCAGGAACCCGTTCGAAAGAAGTGACAGAATTTGTTTTCTCTCCAGAATTTCAATCGGGTCAGGTGATGGAACAAGTCTCCTCCATCCTCGACCTGAGTCCTCCTTCATGGACCATTTTTTTTCCTTCATGTTTTTAGCAGCTTCCTCTTCCGTATAGAAAGGGCCGATTGGCTTGGATGGGTTTGTGAAAGAAGGATCGTTTTTGTCGACCAGTGTCCTGGTCATAAGCACTGAAATGTCCCGCGAAAGCCCGAATTCATACTTTGCCCTCTCGTACGCAAATGAAAGGGCAAGACCTATCAGACCCTGCGACATTGCACCGCATGAATATAACGGCATAGGTTGCGTAACATTCCTTGAGAACTCATTCTGAAGGAGAATGTTTCCAACTTGAGGGCCATTTCCGTGGGAAATTACTACCTCATATTCAGCCAAGGCAGATCCAAGGCTGGAGAATGCTTCATACGCTCTTGCAGACTGTGTTTCGAAGTCTCCGCTATCGCCTTTCCTCAAAAGGGCGTTTCCTCCGAATGCTATTACTATTCTTTCCATGATAACCCCGGAAAGAACTACATCGTCCGCAAGTATTTAACCTTGAATTCTGTACAAATAAGCAAAGATCAAACTGAAAACATATCTACAATGCTGACATTACCAGACATGAAGATTGTAATTGCACATACACCTGACCCGGATGACTCGTTCATGTTCTACGGAATGTTTGAACATAAGATAAAAACGCACTATGAATATGAACAGGTTGTCAAGGACATTGAGACCTTGAATAAGGAATCCGTGAGAGAACTCTATGATGTTACCGCCATATCCGCCAATGGATATGCTGCCGTATCAGACAAATATTATCTCACTACCTCCGGGGCCAGCTTCGGACTGAATTACGGACCAATAGTCGTGGCGAAGGATAAGATTGACCTCAAAAATGCAAAAATAGCTACCCCGGGCTTCTTAACTTCATCACACCTGCTTTACAGAATGTTTGCCCCTGAACCCGCCAATGGTTTTGTGGAGACAAGATTCGACCAGATACCTGAGGCTGTCCTCACTGGAAAGGTGGATGCTGGAATACTGATCCACGATGAGCAGCTAACGTATCAGAAGAGAGGACTTGTAAAGGTCTTTGATGTGTACGATGCGTGGAAGAAATTTGCCGGCGCGCTTCCAGTACCTTTGGGTTTCAACGCAATCAAGAAATCACTTGGAAAGGAAGTTGCGATGAATTACAAAGAGGATTTTGAGAACTCTATAAAATACGCAATGCAGAACGAGGATGACGCCGTGAAATATTCACTCAAATATGCAAGATACGCAGACATGGAACTCGAAAGAAAGTTCATAAGAATGTACGTAAACGACCTGTCCATTGACTTTGGAAAAGAGGGACGGGAAGCTCTTTCCAAATATTACAACCGGGCAACTGAAATGCATCTCCTGGCAAAGGTGAATCTGGAAATCATCTGATCGCCAGGATGTATTGTATTTGGCCTACACGCTTTCCATTACGGAAAATCTCCAACGTCGAGCAGGGAAATTCTCCAGTCCTTGAACTGTTCCCTTGCATCGGAGATTATTTTCAGGTAATTCCTCAGGTAACTTCTTGGGAAAATAGAATTTGAAAAAAGCGTATTGCCTTTCGCAGATTGAATACGGCTGAAGGAACTGATTGCATCGTTGTTGGTTTTCCTGGAATAAAAATCGACGAATTCGTTCTCAGTGGTTGCTTCGTATATGCCTTCATCCGGTGAAATTGCTGTCACCTTCCGATCCATTTTCTCTGAAGTGGATCCAGTTTTATATATAGCGTGTATCATTCCGTCAGTAGAAATGAATTTAACTTCCCGGATCCAATCAGTTCCAAGCGGATTTTCCTCCACGGGTCCGGTTTCGTGTACATTAACTGTGCTTATCTGTGAGAGTGGAACGTAGGTTGCTGCATTCTTCAGTATCTGAAACAAACTGGGAGAGGGGCCCAGTCTCTGTATGTGAAAATTTGGAAATATTGATACGTAGTGCCCCAGAACTGTAGATAAAGGCTCGTTGAAATTAGAATGAAACCTGAAGTGCAGGTGCAGGTCCCCCTGATCCAGATAAATACCGTCTATAGAGAATGAGGGAATCCGAGATAATTCCTGGATTACTGAAAGTTCATCATATTCGTCAGTTTTGCTCGAGACCACCCAGTTTCCATAAACTTCCTTTGCATCGAGGGAATCGAGGAAAATTTTCACCTCCCTGTATTTTTCCGCTCCTCTTTGGATATAGAATAAAACCTCTATTTTATCATGATCGAGCAACACAATTGAAGGAGCGCGGATTCCGAACTTCCTTGAAATCTCAAATATTTGATAATCATTTGTAAATGATAGAGAACATTGCCTATCAAGCAATCTGTCGACTTCATTGACAAGCATGAATTATTAAAACGTGAACCCTAATTAAGTTTCCCGTACGTAATTTATGCTTAAGGAACGTTTTCATTTCTTCCTTCTGTATATTTTTTGCCTAAAAATGCGATGATACTGACAGGAATCAAATAACGCCAAGTCTAATGAGCTTGATAGTCATGACATTTGTCAACAGATGAAGAAAGAAGGGAATAGGCAGCCGGATAATGGCTCGGCCATGTTGCTGTTTGCTGTTTTTTTTATATTTGCTGTCGTATCTATCGCTATATCATCCTCAATAGTTATTTCGAGCATTGGTCTGGGACTAAAGATTGGGCTCATTGAGGAGACTTTCTATATTATTGTTATTTCGGCGGACATCTTGATAATGACTTACTCGGCAGTGAGAATGTTAAACAGTTACAGGAACGTCATGAGACTGCTTGCTGAGATCAGTACGGAAAATTACGGAACACCTGCCTCCTCTTCAATAGCTACAAAACCTGAACCTGCACTGAGCAGGAGTGAGGAACTTGTAGTCGGAATCATATCACGAAACGGCGGTAAAATGCTCCAAAACGCACTCGTCCTGGATTCTGGTCTCTCGCCTGCCACAGTGACCCGTGTTCTGACTTCACTTGAAGAAAAAGGCGTGGTTGAGAGAACAAGGCACGGAATGACAAACGCTGTTGACCTGAAGAACTATCGCGCTCGTCCCTAGGTAGGTACACATAAGATTCCGAGGAGTGAAACATTTATCGTATAATCTGATATTTCACCTCTTCTGAAATACATTTCAATAAATGATTAAATGCTTTTTCAGCATTTGTATAATTATGAGAATGAATTTAAGCAGAATTCTTTGGATAGTTATTGCATTCATAGCAGTAATGGCGGCCCTGAGCATTGTTTCGATTTTCTTCTTTGGAAAGACGCCTTATACAGGAGGATACGGATTCATGGATAACTTCCCTGCCTACGGTATGTTTGTATTCATGCCCATAATGGCAGCAATGTCAATTCTTGTGATATTCCTGATTCTGTATTTTGTTAGATCGG
>JAKATM010000005.1 GCA_021818765.1 Thermoplasmata archaeon
CTTCCCGAAGTTTCTCTTCGAATGCAGGGCCAAGCTTGTATGCGATCTGCTCAAGCTCCTTGAGGTTCTTGATAAAATTCTGCTTGCTGCTCCCGGAAATTATATTTGTGAACTTCTTCGCGTCGGAAAGAAATTTCAGATAAAGATATATGAAGAGAATAAGTCCTATCAAACTCACAACAAAAATCCAGTACATCCAGTTTCCAGTCGATGCGAAAGAAAGACCGGCCTTGATAACTGCCTGGTTTCCTATAAGAAGATTATTGAATACTATCACGAATATGACTATTGAAACTGCCGCTAGGATGATGTAAATGTATGATTGGATGGATCTGAAGGAGAATTTCATACTCACACCGTAAATAAAAATGATATTTTAAGGTTCGTCCAAATTTTCAGTAAATATTCACACTTAAGGATAAGCATGACGGAATGCATTTACGACCGATCTAGCCAAGGAAAAGAACATGCAGTGCATACGAACTGGCCTTTTTCTCCCAATGATATCTTAGCCCCGGATGCACCAATCACATCTATTTACGTGAGAATGCATAGCAGTTCGAACCTCAGGCCGCATGGCTTCAACTACCTGCCTCGCTTTCCTCGGGTATTCTTCTATCTGTACCGAGCTTATTTTCAACCAAGATTGATTTCCATTACCCTGTTGCATATCCTTAAAACAATTTTTGCCAACCCTTACCTTTCCTAATAAAACTATGATCATGACAGGCTATTCCCGATAAGCTTTAAAGGGAAATGCATAACTTTTCATCTCTACTTCATCGATTCCGAAATTTTCGGACTGGTCAACCGTTTCCAAAAAAGATGAGAAAACGTGATTTTTAGGTTACCTCACATTTGTGATGTTGCAGGCCATGGTCATACTTGTACAAGGAAAAAGTGATTTATCTCCGCTGCATTGTCGAGCATGAACATATTAGCCAGTGTCTTCGACAAGAACGGCCTTGATTCCTTTCTCAAGCACATTCTGCGAGAAGGGGACGTGGTCTATGCGACCGGAAAAACAGCTGATTTTTTGACCTCATCCAAGATAGACGCGATCAGCACCTCAAAACTTTCTGGTTTTGATGAATTACTTGGCGGAAGGGTAAAGACCCTTGTGCCTTCAATATTTGCGGGCATACTATCAAATCGTGACCCTAAGAGCAACGAGGAAATGAAAGCTATGAAGTTCCCGCTCTTTGATATGGTGATATCTAATCTATACCCTTTTAAGGAGGCTGCAACCGGAGGTGACCTGGACGCAATGATTGAGAATATCGACATTGGAGGTGTATCACTTATGCGCGCTGCCGCCAAGAATTATGCCCATGTGGCTGTGATAACATCAAAAGATCAATATGACATGATTTCCAGAGTCATCCAACAGGGCGGTTCAATACCTCTTAACGTAAGGCAGGATCTTGCGCTGAAAGCGTTTGAGTTAACAGCCAGTTATGACATTGAGATATACAATTCACTCTCCGGGAAGCTCTCGCCGGAACACAAAATGGATAATCTTTTCCTTGGCCTCAGCGGAGGAAGAAAGCTCAGGTACGGCGAGAACCCGGATCAGGAAGCTTATATGTATAAGAGAAGTGGCGCAACTGGTATTCCCGGTGCCTTCCAGATGTCTGGAAAGGAACTTTCCTACAATAACATACTCGACTCAAACGCGGCATTCGAGACGGTAATGGAGTTTCAGGAACCTACAATAGTTATAGTGAAGCACCTGACCCCATGCGGTGTGGCTTCCTCAAAAAATCTTTCCGAGGCATACATCAGGGCATTCGAGGCGGATCCGGAATCTGCTTACGGCTTCGTTATGGCATCCAACATAGAGATCGACGCTGAGACCGCCTCACTGATCGCAAAAAACTTTGCCGAAGCTGTCGTTGCGCCTTCATACTCCAAGGAAGGCTTTGAGATATTGAGGAAGAGGAAGAACCTAAGGATTCTCAGGACCAGCATGAGCTTGGATAGAGGATTGAGGTTCCGTTCCGTGTCCGGAGGTATACTCGCCCAGACGCCGCTGCTGGCAACACCTGTTCTTCCGGTCCTGAAGACAACAGCTGCAGCAAGCGAAGATGCAATGTCGGACCTGATATTCGCCTGGAAGGTAGTGGCACATGCAAGAAGCAACGCGATTGTACTCGCAAAGTCAAAGATGGTGACAGGGATGGGATCAGGACAGACTTCCAGGATAAGGGCATTAAAGATAGCGGGCGAGCTGGCTGGAGAAAAGGCAAAGGGATCCGTGCTTGCTTCGGACGCATTTTTCCCATTCTCTGATAGCGTGGAGGAGGCCAGGAGGCTGGGTATCTCTGCAATAATACAGCCAGGCGGTTCTATTAGGGATGACGAGGTCATAGCAAAATGCGAGGAATATTCGATTCCATTGTATTTTACCGGTAAACGTGTATTCCTGCACTGAAATTCATAGCATTGCAAGTAGAAGGGCAACAGCAAAACCGGCTATGACTCCACCATTAATCGCAGGCAGACCCGGCGCAGGTCTCCTCTTCATGAAGAACATCAGGTAGATCATTCCCACAATCCCTCCAACGAAGGGCAGGAAAAAGAATGCAAGCGAGAAGTGCCTCCCGATTCCATATACCGTTGAAGATACCACCAGAACAGTGGGAATGGCAACGTCACCAAAACCAAGCAGGACGGCCTTATTATCTCCCCTGTTCTCGATCGATAGAGACGACATGTCGAAATCTGAAGATTCGGGAACAACGAATAGCATTGGTATGCTTTCGTCCAGCGCGACCTTTGCCAGCGTGATCATGTGTTTTGTCTTGAACACCGAGATGTAGTCATAGACTGCGAGTATGACCAGCAGGGCGAGAGCGAACCAGACGCCGAGGAACAGGCTCCATATCGATGCTATACCTATTGCCATTATGAGTCCTGTTATATTGACCACAATCCAGTTCGGCTTCGTGAACAGTTCATAGCCGATAAATGCAGGCGGAACAAGCCATATAAGATAAAAGTCAACCGTGAACATGTTTGGGAGCTGAGGAAATGGAGTGTATAAGATATACAGGAAATAATACTGCAGATATGCGTAGGCATAGTCTGAAACAACCAGCGCCACAAAGAAGACAACGTAAACCATGACAAACAGGAAGACATACCTGATCGATCTTCCCTTGTTTCTCCTTGCAAGGAAGAGTATCAAGAGCGTGATCAATATTGTCGCTACGATATAGACAATAAAGTATCCAAAGCTCTCTGAAGTGCTGGAGCTACCCTGATAACCAGACGACGTAAGGCCTTCTGTGAAGAGGACTGCGAGCACCGATGCTATGACATAGATAATTATTGTCCAGGTTTCAGGACTTAACTTTCTCTTCATTTCGAGACTCTTTTTTCTTTTTGTTGTATTCGCAGTCTATCTTCGGGCAGAATTTCCATCTGTAACCCTTTCTTGCCGAGACCAGTATGGGCGCACTGCAGTACTGGCATTTCTCTCCTGTGGATGATATGAAACCCATCTGCGGAAGCGGATAAGTTTGCGTGCACTTCGGGTAGTTTGTGCATGCAAGGAATCTCTTTCCGCTTCTTGACTGTCGTATAACGAGGTCCCCGCCATCAACAGGGCATGCGCCTAAAGATGCATTCTTCGTGTTGTATGTGCATGCTGGGTTCATGCACCTTGTCTCCGGAGCCTGTCCCTTCCTTATTATTCTTATCAATGGGAGAGAACAGTCCGGGCAGTTCTTTTCCTCCACCTTGATCAGCGCATTTGATGGGACATAGAAATCTATCCTGCAGCCCTCTGTGGTGCACTTTATCTTCGCGGAATCGCGGGCCTTGAGTATGATAAGATCAGTGTGGTGCTCGGGGCACGTACCGACAGTGTCGCCCTTCCTGGCCGAGCTGTTTATCACCTCGACTATCTTCTGCCTGTTTGTCACAAAGTCTCTTAGCACATTTGAAAGCATCTCTCTTGATTCGTTCACAACTGCCTGTTTTGATATCTCCTTCTTTGTGATCCTGTCCATGTCTTCCTCTAACCTGGCGGTCATCTCAGGCTTTGAGATTGGTGAATTGATCAGGTTTATTGCCTGTATGAAGCCAATGCCGAGATGTGTCGGCCTGACCGGATTCCCCTGGATGAATCCCCTGTCCTGCAACTTCTGTATTATGTCATGTCTCGTGCTCTTTGTCCCCAGGCGCAAAGACTCCATCAGCTTTAGGAGGCTTGCCGCATCGTATCTCGGAGGCGGCTTGGTGTGATCTTCAAGCATCTCCCATTTTACTGCTTTGACGTTCTCTCCTTCGACGAGATCAGGATGATATGATTCACTGACTTTGCGATATGGATAGAGCGAGAGCCAGCCCTCGTCTATGATCTTCGACCCTTCGGAAATGAAATTGTACCCCGAGACGAGGATCGTCGCCTTTCTTACCTCTCTCTGCCCATCCCTGTAAAGCGTTGCAAGAAACCGTCGAACAATCAGCTCGTATATCTTGTGGAAATCACCCTTAAGGTCTGCGCCCTTTGGTACTGCCACAGGATATATCGGTGGATGATCGGTTGCTTCCGTACGTCCCCTTGACGGGCGGATGGAATCCTGAGCCAGCACTTTCTCGACATCCTCCTTGAATTCGCCTTTCTGAAGCTTTTTCAGGACGCCGGTGAGGCTTATGCTTCTCTGGTAGACTGTATTGTCCGTTCTCGGATAGCTTATATAACCTTTTACGTAAAGATTCTCGGCGATAGACATGGCCCTTGCGGGATTCACCCCAATCCTGCTGGCCTCCCTCAAGAATTCCGTTGTGTTGAATGGTGGTGGCTTCGGTATTCGTTGAACGCTCTTCTCAAAGGTCTTGGTAACGCCAGCCTGTCCGTTTACGGCCGAGAATACGGCTTCAGCCTCCTTCTTATCAAACATCTGTGTCTTCTCGTAGACTCCCTGAAAATGTCCACCCTTGTTGAATGTTACAATAATCTTCCAGAACGTTTCCTGTTTGAAACCCGTGATCTCATTTTCCCTCTCGACTATGAGGGCAAGCGTGGGTGTCTGTACTCTGCCTACTGAAAGGAAATCCTTTCCCAGCCTCTTTGTTGATACAGAGAAAAACCTAGTGAGGACAGCTCCCCAAATCAGGTCAACCTCTTCCCTGGCTCCAGCGGAGTCTGCAAGGTCATAATCCACGTCTATGAGGTTAGAAAATGCCGTCTCTATCTCCTCCCGTGTAAGCGTGCTGAACTTGGCCCTCCTGATCCTGTTGCCTGTATGGCCTCTATGAAATCCGGCCAGCTCCAGGGCCTCAGCCCCTATAAGTTCCCCTTCCCTGTCATAGTCGGTTGCAACAATGAATTCACTGTCTTTGGTTCCAAAGTCAAGCAGTGTATTTCCAACAGTCCTGTTCTTTAGATTCTTGTTTATCTCTGCGTATATGAGCTTGTTCAGATCAACGTTGCTCCAGTCGTTCATCTCCTTTGGGAAATCGAGCTCAACGACATGCCCGCTCAGTGAGATAAGGGCATAGTCATCATCTCCTTTCTTGAATTCAATATAACTGAGCCCTTTTGCCTTCTTGGCTTTCTGCTTTCCATCTGACAGGAAATATGCGATCCTTCTGCCGGCATCGGCCTTTTCAGCCACAATTACTTTTAAAGTCAACCTGCAATCAACTCCCCAGCAATTGAATCATGTTATATATGAATGATCCGCGGTACTTCCAAACACAATTATATATGCTGGCACCCAGTCGCCATTCTTAATAAGATATAAATTATCATTTATATGGCTACCTGGAGGAATGTCTCTCGAAATTGCACACTTAGCACTATAACCATTTAAGAATGTGCTTGACATTAGCTTCGCATGCCTGCCAAAAACTACCTGGGTGTCGCATACAGCGTGGAGCATCCAGTGTACGTTCCTGCCGAAGACACCTTCCTCCTCTTACGGGAAGCCAAGTGCCGTGGAAAGGTCCTGGAAATAGGCACCGGCTCAGGACTGATAGCAATATATTTCGCGAAGCATGGTTTCCAGGTTGACGCGGTAGACATATCAAGGTACGCGCTTGAACGTGCATCCGCAAACTGCGCGATGAATCGTGTCAGTATATGGCTTGCGCAATCAGACCTCTTTAGCGAAGTTCGTGGAAAATACGACACGATAATTTTTAACCCTCCATACCTGCCTGTTAACGATCAGATCGAAGGAGCGGAAGCATGGAATGGAGGCAGCGACGGTTTCCACGTCATCAGGAGATTTCTTGCAGGTGCTCCTGATCACCTTTCGGAGTCGGGTGTGATATTCATGATACTATCTGACCTGACTGATATAGACAGCCTGATTAATGAGTTCAGTAATTTCATTTTTACGCGTCTGGGGAGTGAACATTTTGAGTCAGAAACAATTCACGCATATCAATTGAAGCTTGGGAGATAACTGTGCCGACTATCGAGGAAAGAATCAAGGACATCCAGAGCGAGTTAAAGAAGACGCAGTATAACAAGGCTACCGAACATCACATAGGCATACTCAAAGCAAAGATGTCCCAGCTCATTATCGAAGCAGAAACCCATAAAAAAGGAGGAGGCAAGGGATTCTCCATCCAGAAGAGCGGCGATGCGACGGTTGCCCTAGTTGGTTTCCCTAACGTTGGAAAGAGCAGCTTGCTGAACAGGCTTACCAATTCCGACAGCGAGATTGGAAGCTACGCCTTCACGACACTGAAGGTGATTCCGGGAACCATGAAGTATAACGGCGCGGTGCTGCAGATACTTGATCTTCCAGGAATCATAGAGAATGCGGCTTCCGGATCCGGGAGGGGCAGGGAAGTTCTCAGTGCCGTCCGTGCTGCCGATCTTATCCTTCTAGTCACAGATGTTAAGAGCAGCGGCCTTAACACCATCATACTGGAATTGCGTAATGCCGGCATTGTTGTGGGCAGAAAGAAGAAGAACATCGCGATGAAGAAGACGGGCAGCGGAGGAATCAGGATATATTCGCCGAAGTCCATAAGCGTCAGGGAAGAAGAAATAAAGGAGATACTCAAAGAATTCAAGATAACGAACTGCGATCTGTACATCAGGGAGAATGTCGACGTCGACGACATAATTGATTTTCTCCGCGGCAATACAATGCACGTTCCTGCAGTTATTGCGATCAACAAGAGCGACCTTCCCCACGACAGGCAACAGATAGTCACTTCCCTTCCACCAAAACTTGAATACATCTTCGTTTCAGCAAGCACCGGCGACGGCGTGGAGGATCTCAAGAACCTGATTTTTCACGGCCTGAAACTTGTGAGGATATACCTCAGAGAGAAGTCGGGCGAAGTTGATTATGTGAGGCCCCTCATCCTCCGCGGAAAAGTAAGCGTGAGAGATGTCTGCCGCAGGATAAGCAGGGAGATGCTGTCCTCGTTCAAATACGCAATAATACTTAACAGCAAGAGGAAACAGAGTGAGATAAGGGCGGGGCTTGACTTTGAACTCAGGGATGAAGATATTGTGACACTTATTTCAAGGAACTGATCCTGGAGGTTTCTTTGCATCTTCAGTCATTTTGTTCTTCAGTTTCCAGTATGCCTCCTCGTAGGCTGCCGTAATCTCATGCACGATCTGGTTGAACTTTCCCAGATCATTGAAAAAGAATATGACCTTGACGCTATTGTTATTGAACGTCTTTGTGAAAAAGAAAGACTGATATTCAAGCAGTCCAATCTTATCCTTGATTTTATCTATTGCAACTGTTGCTTCATTTATTATCTGCCTGATCGGCACGTCAGGATTAAAGCCTATAAGAACGTTATATGATAAACGACTTCCGCTCACGAGGCTCGTAAATTGAGACTGGCCAAGTAGAGCCGTGTTAGGCAAATCCGTCACCAGGCCATCCGTCGTCTGAACTTTTGTCGTAAGAATACTCACGTCCAGAACTTCCCCTACAACAGGGTTGTTGAACAACCATGAGAAGAAAGATATCGGCTCCTTTGGCTTGATAACGCCAGAGCTTGAGAGCAACAACCCGGAGAGCAGGCTGGATACTGTATTCTGCAAGGCGAACGATATGATCAGGCCACCGATGGTTCCTCCTATGAGTGCCCCAGTCAGGCTTATTCCAATGTAAGCGAGAAATGCCGCGATTGCCCCACCGTAGATAACTGCTCTGAATAGTGTGTATAGGCCGCGGTAATTGCGTTTTCCGGGCTTGGAAGATGCCTTTTCTATAAAGATACCAATTGTCCTGTTGATAATGTGTGCAAATCCAAATATTACTATTGCTACGATTGCATAGAGAATATATTTTCTATACGGAACGAGAATTGGCTCATATCCGGCGATAAAATCAAAGACATAGCCCGCAGCAATGACGATTGCTATTGCCGCGACAATCACTATGATTACTCTTCGAGTTTCCCTCCAGAAGCCGTCAGCCATCTGGATCGCATTAGAACATCGCTAATAAATATTTTATGACAGAAATGATGAGGAGTGGCCTACTGCGAGAGAAGGCGCCACATTACGTGTGCGTCTGATGAGTCGCTGTAATAGTTTCTCATGGTGGAGATGACGACAAACTTCAGCTTCCTGTAAAAGTTGATTGCCTCGATATTGTCGATTCTTACCTCCAGCCTCACGCTCATCATACCAAGCTGCATGCATAGTTTGGTGAAATCTTCTACCAGCGTAGTGCCGATACCAATCTTTCTGAACGGCTTGTCAACTGCAAGGAGAAGAATTCTGGCTTCGTTCGATGAATATTTTGCCCCAGCCAGAAAGCCTACAACCCTGTTTCCGAATTGATATACCAGAAAGCCGTCTGGCCATTGACGCGACAGGTCATAGATGAGGTCGACTCCATAGTATTCGCTTAGCGAACTATTGGCGAGATCCACTACGACGTCAAGATCCGAATCCCTAAATTTTCTTACGAAGGCGTAATCGCCCTTTCCTGTCTGCATTTTTCCCCTTAATTGTCCCTTAAAGCGCCGCTCAATGCGCAACATGATGGCGCATGTGATGAAAGTGCATTTCTATCAATTATATCATCATAACTAACAATCTCTATTATATTTATTGGTAAACCATGTATCGGATTTACACATCTGATGGTTTTCAATGGACATTGGTAAAAACCAGCTTTCATGTTACAGATAATAAGGTGGTTTACTCTTTTCCTTAACATTAGAAATAAACTCAAAGACCATTCAGGCCACTCCGTATCAAACTCAGGTATGCAGGGGATGGGATTTGAACCCACGTATCCCTACGGAACCAGACCCTCAATCTGGCGCCTTTGACCAATCTCGACAACCCCTGCTCTCCCCCGGTAATTTTAAAATCGTATTTAATTTTGCGAACTTTCTCTGCCTAGGCGAATATCAAAATTTTCTGCCTGGATATCTGGAAACAGGCTGTTCTAAGAACTCTGGGCTTCTTGTCGTTATCTGACATCATTTTCATCATGATAATTATATATTGTTAATGCATTATACGAGGTTAATGGTCAGAGAATGTAAGAGATGTGGAGCAATTAACGAGGATGTGCTCGAGAACTGCGTTATCTGCGCAGCTATTCTACCTCGTTCGGTTACCGCCGAGTCCAGAATAAGGATAGACAGGAGGGGCATCTTCACGAGGGGAATGGACTTTCTCAGGTATGCCATGCCTCTCATAATAATAGAAGAGATTCTGTACATTGTTGCCTCGCCATTTCAGGTAAACCTTCTTTTCAATACATTCCAGCCATATTATAATCCTACAACAGTGACTATAGATGGCCCAAAACTTGCCAGCCAGATGCCAATGCTCGAGTATACGCTCATCGGCATGATTGTTATATCCATAGCCAGTTTCGTTATAATGAACCGCGGCTTCTCAATGATGAGGATAATCAACTCAGAGTACAGGACAGGCGTGACGGCAACCTACATCCTTTTTGTTGGTTTGGTTCTTCTTATTCCCGGGGCGATTGTTACGCTTAGCTTCCTGAACTCCTATTCGGCCACTCAGTTCAGTCTTGCATATCTCTCGGGACATTACATAACGCTCGTTGGTGGCCTCGCTCTTGTTATCCTGGGCGGCTTGATAGGTCTTGTTGGCTACATAATGGCATGCCTCACCGTTTATAAGCTGGGAGCTAGATTCAACTATGGTCCAGTGAAGATAGGTGCCGTTTTACTTTTCCTTTTATCTTTCCTTGGCGCAATTATCCTTCTCTTCTCCCTCAGGACATTGAAGGCGAAAATACTTGGCGTAAAAGACGAATTTTCTTAATATAATGTTCAGCTGGAGCCTGGTGGCTTCAACTTGTCAAAGTTCATTGATCCGCCGAATTTCTGGTAGTTAGTGACCCTTCTTTCGAAGAAATCAGTTTTAGTTGAATTCATCGCGGCAAAACTGTCAACCCAGGGCATGGGATGTTTGATCTTTTCATAAGGAGGTTCAAGCCCGATAGATTCGGCCCGCATGTTGCCCAGGTACTTTATATAATTTTCAATGATGTTATCCGATAGTCCAAGAATCTGGTTCCTTGTAACATATTTTCCCCAGGAAATTTCATGTTCCACCGCTGTCTTAAGCATTGATGACAACTCGCTCTTTATTTCACTTGTGAACCACTCCGGGTTTTCATCTGCGAGGGTACGCAGTATGTGTGTAAAGAGCGCAAGATGGGTGTTCTCATCTCTCTGTATAAGCCGTATTAAACTTACTGTTCCACCCATCTTGTCCTGCCTGCCGAGTGCATAGAAGAATGCGAAGCCGCTGTAGAAATATATTCCTTCTAAGAGATAGTCTGCCATGCAGGATCTCAGGAAAGCACGTTCGTTTGGGTTTTCAATAAACTCCTGATACTGGTCTGTAATGAACTTATTCCTTGTGAGGAGGTTTGCATCGTCCTTCCACATTGTGTACACCTCATCACGTGTTATGGAATCCACAACCGATGTAAGCAGATAATCATAGCTTTGGGCATGTATCGTCTCAAAGAATGCCTGTGTTTTCAGGCATGCGACGACTTCCGGCGCAGTTATGTAAAGGGCAAGCGCTCCCAGGTTATCCACCTGAATGCTGTCCAGAAATATCAGGAAAGCCAGTGTTTTCTTGTAAGCTGTCTGCTCTGCTTCCGTAAGCTTTGGATACTGCCTCTTGTCGTCTCCAAGCGGTACCTCATCGGGAATCCAGAAAAACTGGCGCATCTTCCTGTATAGCTGCTCCGCCCAGTCGTATTTCACGTTTGCAAATTCAATCAGGTTGGTTGATTTGCCTCCAACAAGCCGCTGGAACTTTAAATCCCTGGTTCCTTCAGGGTTGAACAAGAGCTTTTTCTGCATTTTATGTCACCTCAAGCCTGACATGATTCGCATGCCTCTTCTTTAACTTCTTCTTCGTCCTTTGTGTAATTCCTGAAATAGTAGAGTGTCTTGACTCCAGTTTTCCACGCATCGTAGTACAGGTTCATGAACTTCCCCTCATCAAGATCCTGTGTTGCATAAAGGTTCAGAGACTGGGACTGGTCCAGGTGCCTTTGTCTGGCTGCAGCCGCCTTAATACTCCATGCCTGGTCTATTGAATGCGCCTCCTTGTATAACCGGGCATTTTCTGGAGTGAGTTCCGGTGCAACCCGCTTTATAAGAAAGCTCTTTTTCTCCTCGGTGAAAACCGGTTTGAAAATTGGATCGACACTGGCGGTTGATCCCGCAATTACGCTTGTGCTGCCGGTCGGAGCAATCGCCATGAGATATCCATTCCTGATCCCAGATGTTTTGACTTTCTCAGCTAGTTCCTGCCACTTCGGATCGGTATAGTTTCTTAGCCTGAAATATTCGCCGGTTTCCCAGTCACTGCCCTTGAACAGCGGATAGGATCCTCTCTCCCAGGCCAGATCACTGCTTGCCTTTATTGCAGCATAGTTGATGTGTTCAAAGAGCTTGTCAGCAAACGAAACATGTTCTTCTGATTCCCAGTCTATGCCATTCTGAACAAGCAGCTGGTGATATCCTGACACTCCAACACCGATAGCTCTGTATCTCATGTTGGTCAGGGTGGCTTGCGGAACAGGTAAATTGTTAAGCGTAATAACATTGTCGAGCATCCGTACCTGAACGGGAATAACCTCCGATAGCAGGTCCGGCGTATTCGTCCTTCCAAGGTTGATGGAAGACAGGTTGCATACGACCATGTCACCAGTCTTGTACTGCGTTGTTATCAGATCTTCATTAGCCTGCTCCTGTATCCGTACCGTGGATGACTGGTTCTGCGTGATTTCTGTGCACAGGTTGGATGAATATATCATTCCGGAATGCTTGTTTGGGTTTAACCTGTTAACCGTGTCACGATTGAAGAAAAATGGTCCCCCGGTCTCATACAAGCTTTTCAGTATAAGGCCCATTAGTTCAAGCGAACTTATCTCTTTCCTTGGCACATTCGAATCGGCTACGCATTCAAGGTATCTTTTCTCGAACTCTTCACCCCATGAATCTTCAAGTGTCCAACCCTTTCTTATCTTTACCTCATGTGGGTCGAAAAGGTACCAGCTTTCTCCTTGTTCGAGCCTTTTGTAGAAGATATCTGGTACGCATATTCCAGGGAATATATCATGTGCTTTTCGTCTCTCATCACCGTTATTGGTTTTCAGATCAAGAAAGTCAATGATATCAGTATGCCATATGTCGAGCCATATGCTTGCTGCACCTGCCCTCTGTCCAAGCTGGTTCACAGAGACTGCCGTATCATTGTAAAGTCTGACCCATGGGATAACGCCGCTGCCCACGCCTGAGTAGTCTCTTATTGAGCTTCCTAGCCCCCTGATGTGGCCTAGATATACGCCCATTCCCCCACCATTCTGGGATATCTGCGCGAATGCAGTCAACCCATCAAATATGCCTGAGATGGAATCGTCCGGCGTATCTATGAAGCATGAGCTGAGCTGCCCCTTGGGTCTTCTGGCCTGAGCAAGGGTAGGTGTAGCCATAGTAATGTAGAGGTTCGATAGAACCTCATAAAACTTCAATGCCCAATATACTCTGTCTGCCTTGGTTTCTGCAAGAGCAAGGTATATGGAAACACCCATGAAGACGTCCTGCGGGAGTTCAAACCATTTGCCATCCTTAGACTGAATTGCATATCTGTCCACGAGGTGCTTCAGGCCTGGGTAGCTAAGAAGGAGATCCCTCTCCGGCCTGATAGCCTTTCCAAACATCTCAAAGTCCTCATCGGAATATTCTGAAAGAACCTTAGAGTCATACCTGCCTTCAGCCGCCAGTTGCTTTATCAATGTTTTAAAGTTTCCATACGGCTCACCCCTCTGGAGAGCAGACTCCTTGTAAAGATGATGAAGCAGAAGCCTCGATGCAACAAAAGTCCAGTCAGGTTCTGACATTTTGACTTTCTCGTTAGCTACCCTGATCAGCGTCTCTTGAATTGTCTTGGTGGAAATCTTTTCCGTGAAGTGTATCTGTGCATCAAGTTCAAGTTCCATCGGATCTACATTCAGCCCCTGACAGGCTTTTTCAATCACTGATCGGATCTTCGTAACATCGATTGGTACTTCCTTTCCTTCTCTGTTTATCACCTTGGTGGGTTTCATTATAAATTCCAATCAATCTCTACCTCCAAATGCATATACAGGGACCAAAGCCCTAAATATCCTGCAAATGTTTGTAACGTTTTCAATGTTCAAACGTATAAGTCATTTTTGAAAACCACATATGTTACCAATTATGGTTAAATACCATAACCATGTTTGAATACATATCCCAGAAATTATTGTATTTTAGCGGACTCTGATTTCAGAATAGCTCTCAAACCATGGTATTGGTTGGCCTCCAACACCCGGGAACAGTGGATCCAAGGAGAGCATCTTGAGCACCTTATTTGCCTGTGCCTGTGTAAATTTGGCAATCATCAGGTTGTTAAGCCCGGGGATCATCCCTTCTGTGAGAAACTGTGTGAAATCGGTTTCAAGATTGGTAAGATCCCTTATAAGCTTAACAACATGATCTTTAAGCTCAGTGGAATTGAGTGATTGGTTTTCCTCCAACAATTTATGATATATTGATGTTAAAATCTTGGAATGGACATCGAGATCCCTCTGAATATGTCTCAAGATCTCAAATGTTCCAGGTAGCCTGCCTCTTCTCGTCAGGGAATAAACAAGGCTCAGCTCGGATGGTATCATCACTACCTGTATGAAAAGGCTGATAACAAGATCATCAATAAAATTGACTACGAGAGGCTTATTTATAAACTCGAGGAATCTATTATTGATCAACTTGTTTCTTTCCCGCATTTTCTCAATTGTTCTCCAGGAATTGTATAGTGGGTCTCTTTCCTGTTGTGCCACCACACCCCTGACTGCATTTGAAAGTGCATTTGTGTGATTAGCTGTCTGTGCAATCATGGCAGAAGCAACAAGAGTGCACTCAGGCGCAGTGAAGTATGGGACTATGACGTAATAATTATCAAGTAACTCACTCTCAAGGAAAACAAGAGAAGCAAGCACTCTTTCCACGGTTTTCCTTTCCACTTCAGATATCTGAGAGTAGTCCTTCTCATCCTTAGCCAAGCTGAATTGCTCTCCGTTCCAGTTGTTAGCGATCGCTTTGGCATAGAAATCGTAAATATCCTGATACTTGATCTCTCCAAGTTCCATCAGATTCGTGTTGCTTCCTGCTATTATTTTCCTTCGACTGATCCATCTGTCTCCAAGTTCATTAAACAGGAAGCTCCTTGAGAGTCTTTGCTGGAGCGTCAAACCAGATTCTGCGGGGTTAATCATTTTTACCTCAATGTTTTATAACAGCTCGAACCGATAGCGTAATAAGGCGGGCTCATTAATTCTGCCTTTCCTACACTACTGAACGAATTTGTTGATATGCCAGATAATATGAAGGATATTAGTAGATTTTTCCTTTTTAAGTGATTGTCAAGATTTAGTTTATTTCTCTTCGACGGGTGATGTGTGACTGAAATCACGAAAAATCGATGAACCATAATATCGAATGCGTCATAGTAAAGCGCATTTCCATGGGTTCAATAGAATATTAAGATCTCTTGATGATTTCTCATCACTCACCGAACCTCCGCGCCCAATCGGCAATCTGTGACATAATGTTTATTTTGCCTCCTTTCCCAGTTAATAGTTTGAAAATAAATTTCACAGATCTTTCGGAGTTAAAAATTAGCCATTGAAACAAGCACTTCCTTCAGTCTCGTCTGGTAATAGATACTGTAACTCCAGAGCGTCATGACTTCCTCAATTCATCCTCTCTTATTATTTCCAACTTTACGGGAACCCTGAGGATCTTGCTAATCACTCTCTCGTTCCTGACTACCTTTTCTGCCTTTCTTCGGGTATCGCAGTACTGGAATATTACGCCGTTCCTCAGGACCACGAACCTTTCCATCATTATTGAGAATAGAATCAAGCCATTTTACCTTTGACCATCTAAACTCATTATCACCGAAAGATAAACTCCGCTAAGAAATCAGGAAATGAATGAGGATGAAATGTATTGCATTTTTCTAATTGTATATGATACTCATGTAATGCAGCTTGTGGAATGCGTTCCGAACTTCAGCGAGGGAAGAAATAAGGAGACCGTGGATAAGATTGTGTCAGCGATTCGATCCATAGAGGGAGTCAAGATACTGGATCAGGAGATGGATCCCGATCATAACAGATCAGTTGTATCATACATTGCTCCACCAGATGCGGCAAGAAAAGCTGCTTTTGAGGGGATCAAGAAAGCTTCTGAACTAATTGATATGACAAAGCATCATGGAGAACATCCCAGATTCGGGGCCTCCGACGTGATACCGTTTATTCCAATATCGGATGTTTCTATGAAGGATTGCGTTGAGATTTCCAGGAAGCTAGGAGAGCAAGTTGGAAAGGACCTTAACATACCTGTCTATATGTATGGTAACTCTGCCCTCCTTGAAGCCAGAAGGAATCTGGAGGACATCAGGAACAAGAACTTCCAGTACGAGGAATTGTCAAAAAGCATAGGCGACGATAAATGGAAACCAGATTACGGGCCATCTCTTGTAGGAAGGGCAGGCGCCTCAATCATTGGGTCAAGGGAGGCACTAATTGCATACAATGTTAACTTGAACACAACAAATCTTGAAACTGGAAAGAAGATTGCGAGGGCTCTGAGGGCAAAGGATGGTGGTTTGACATTTGTAAAATCGCTTGCATTCTTTATCAAGGAAAAGAACATGGTACAGATTTCCATGAACCTGACGAATTTCTCGAAGACACCAGTTTACAGGGCATTTGAGCTTGTGAGAGTTGAAGCCCTCCGCTACGGAATTACAATAGCCGAATCTGAAGTGGTTGGGCTGATCCCCATGGAGGCGATCGTGGAAGCATCCAGGTACTACCTGCAGCTAAATTCATTTAAATCTGATCAGATTCTGGAAGTAAGAATGATGGAGTGAGCATGCATGGATCTTGAAAATTTTATTGAACGGCTTTCAAGCAAAGAACCGGTCCCCGGTGGAGGGGCTGCTAGTGCACTAGTCGCCATAATTGGTGGTGCACTGGATTCGATGGTTTCTGCACTAACATCAGGGAAGAAAGGATATGAACAGAACCAGGCGAGGATAGCAAAGATAGGCGAGGAGGCATCAAGGCTAAAAAAGGAACTCGAGGTCCTGATGGGAGAAGATGAAGCGGCCTTCAATGCCATCTCTGCTACGTGGAAGCTGCCAAAGGCAACAGAAGAAGAAAAAGAGAAAAGGGCAAAGATGCTTCAGGAGGCGCTCAAGCATGCAATACAACCCCCATGGAAGATCGCGGAAAAGGCGCTTGAAGTCATGAATCTTTCAACAGAGCTAATAAAGATAGGAAACCGGAATGCAGTTACTGACTCGGGATGTGGACTGATCTTTGGGTTTGCGGCGGGTGAAGGAGCCCTTTTGAATGTGGCAATAAACATAGACGCCATAACGGATACTGAATTCGCTGAGGAGGAGAGAGCAAAAGTCAGGGACCTTCACTCAAAGCTGGAAAGTAGAAGAAACGAAGGAATGGCACTGCTTCTAGGTTGCTTGAAAGCCTCTCCTTTCTAGATATCGGCAGAACCATGACCAAGCCCATTGCCCGACGTGATTATCGAATTGAACCGGTGGGAGGCGCCGTTGGCCCTGGGCTATTTTGGGCATCACCCCATCAAAAGTTCCAGATGGGAAACCAAATATACAAGAATATCGAGAATACGCTTCAAGGGGTCCTCCTGCAGTGAATGCAAACAGATCAATTTTCCAGACAGGTGTCCTCTATCTATGCGACAACTTAAGGATCATGAGCGCACTACCTGAAAACATCATCGACCTGATTTACTTGGATCCGCCGTTCTTCACTGGAAAAGAACGAAGGGCGAGGTCGAGAATAAAGGAATCAGACGATTCATTTGGGGACAAATGGGGATCCGGCATAGAAGGCTACATAAAATGGCTCAGTCCACGTCTCATTGAAGCCAGACGCCTTCTGAATTCAACAGGGCTGATATATCTGCACCTTGACTGGCACGCAGTTCACTATGCCAAAGTTGAAATGGATCGAATATTTGGTTATAAACGCTTCATAAACGAGATAATATGGAGATACAGGACCGGCGGTGTATCCAAAAACATGTTCGCCCGGAAACATGATACCATTCTTGCATACTCGAAATCGCAAAAATATAGAATTGAGCCATGGAAGGAAAAGGCATATACAAAGAGCCGGTACAGGAAAGCTGGAAGGATAAACTATGGATCAGGAGAAGCAGAATTCTTCAGCGACTCAAATGGTGTATACAACTTCGTGAATGCATCAGACGTATGGGATATTCCTTACATAAACTCTCAGGCCAAAGAACGTGTTGGATATCCTTCACAGAAGCCTGAATCCCTTCTTGAACGAATCATCTCTTCTTCCACTCGTAAAGGGGATATAGTGGCGGACTTTTTCTGTGGATCCGGTACTACCGGGGTTGTTGCACAGAAGCTCGGAAGGCGTTGGATACTCGCAGATCAATCAATCAGTGCGCTGGAAGTAACAAGAATGCGTTTGCGGCAAGTTCCTGTCGATAATGGAAACATGAAGGGAAACAATGAAATAACGATTCATAAATGCTGAAGGAATTTAGCTTATTGTGCGGCAGAAGAAACTGCGTTCTGCATAAACATTGCGTGGAATGACCAGAATATTTAGATAAATATATATATCATGTTCGTAATATCACTCTGATAGAAATGCCATATAAATTTAAGTGTGCTGACATAGGGATGAACTGTGGTTTTAGCGTGAAGGGAAGCAGCCAGGATGAATTGATGCCAAAGATTGCGGAACATGCAAAAACGGCCCACAAGATAGATGAAATTAATGAAGACCTGAAGAAGAAAGTTCAGGGCGCAATAAAGAAAACAATGTTTTAACCATATTATTTTAATCTCCAAAACATTTTATCAGTTTCAAGCCATTTTTTGATTCGAGACGGTCAATAGGTTCTTCGCGGAAAACAAGCCTCGCCGTGTTCTCTTATAACGTTGGTAGCATCAAGTCCTTAATTTTTGTAATACCATAAGAAATAACTATTGAGCAGGGATGCAGTAAGTCAAGCCGGGAGCACATCCACGAATGACATCACCTACTGAGACAGATCCAGCGGAGGAAAACTATTCAAATCACAGCTGGTATCTCGGATACCTTTCGTCAAACGCAGCCGGTGGGCTCACCACTCCACTTATCCCTCTGTTCATAACATTTTACCTTGGTCTCAACGTCTTTGATGTAGGAATAACATCGGCCATTGCGTCTGCTGCATCAGTACCTGCGCTTATTTTCTGGGGTCTTTTGTCTGACAGATACAAGAAGAGAAAGGTATTCATTCTAGTCGGCTTCATGGGCGGCTTCATATCTTTGCTTCCAATGCTCTACGTGCATGCGCTCATGTCTTACATCCTGGTGCTCATAGCTTTCCAGGTTGTTTCCATGGCGTCGGTTCCCGTCAGCACAATGATTCTCATAGAGAACTCAAGCGAGGACAAATGGCCTGCTGTAATGGGCCGGTTTAACTTTGTTGCATCGATGGGAACCGTGATAGGGCTCGCTTTTGGCACTATATTCCTCGTATTCTTTGCCAGCAAGAGCTCCGAACTTCTTGTAAACATCTACATAATATCAGCTTTCATATACCTGCTTTCTGCAATCATAATATTTTTGGCAATTCCTGAGCCGAAAAGGACAATTCCCAGGAGAAAGCTTGCAGACATACATTCGATCAGGATAATAGAACGCATCCGGTTCTTCCCTTCAACTATTATACACTTCACAGGCTTAAGAGAAGGTAAGGCACCGTTGGGAAGGGATTTGAAATTCTATCTTTTCTGCACATTCCTCTTGATGTTTGCGTTCCAACTTTTCTTTGTACCATATCCTGTCTTTGCCATAGAGCACCTTGGGGCAAGCGAGGTCGAGATATACATAATGTATATTCTTAATTCCGGTCTGGGAGCTCTCACATATCAGTACACGGGGAGGATAAACAACAGAATAGGTGTCAGGAAATCACTTGCATTCGCGCTGGTCACAAGAATAGTGATATTTTCAGTATTTGGTGCAGTTTCATTCATAATGTTCCAATCGGCTTTATGGCTCATATTTGCATTGATAGTTTATGGCGCCCTCGGGTCATTGTGGAGCTTCATAGGCATTGCCGAAACTGCCTCCGTGACGCTGATTAGCCCGAAAGCCAGAAGGGGGAAGACCATTGGTTATTACAACTCACTAAACGGGGCGGGCCAGATATTCGGCGGTCTACTATCGGGAATAATATCCGAATACGCTGGTTATTCCATAGACTTCCTCATTGCTGCCATTCTGGTCATCATTGGCACCTCGCTAATACTGAAAAGAACGCCATCAAAACTGAACAGGGTTGCTGTAACAAGCGCACAGGCCTGATTCAAATCAGGCTCCCGCGAACCTTCTGCTTGTCTATACCAACGCCCTTTGGCGTTACTATGATAAGGGATTCTCCAAGCCTGGCTATATCTCCACCGGAATCCTTGCCAAGCCTTCTAAGCTCTTCCACAACATTCCTGAACAGGCTCTCTTCTTTGTAAATCTTGCTGCAGTCAACTATCACAAAACTACCATCATTGACAAACTCCCTGATCAGGAATATGTCCTCATACCTGTATATTTCCGCGACCTTCACGGTAGTCTTGATTTCTGACGCATCAGAACTGAAATTAAGATCATTGAGATCGATGAACCGCCTCGGCTCCCCAGGCTTCCGTACTTCATTCCTTGTCTGCTTTTTACGTCCCAAGTGAACTGCCATCTGGTCAATTAGCCTTTATTAAAATATAAACATTGCTATTATGTCTGACAACTTAAAGTTCATTCGCTGATCCTCTTGATCATCAGATGAAAGAGGTTCGAGAAACCATCTCTCCATGTCCGGAGTTTGGGCTTCGTGACCCTGACCCCATACCTGATGGGTATCTCGATCAGTGTGCCATTCCTGAGTGCCTCTATCTTCATGTCCTGTGAAAACGACATTCCGTCGCTAAGCAATCGCATCTTTTCATAAACGCTCTTACGGAAAACCCACATTCCGCTCTGCGAATCCTTCAACGGAAAATTGAAGAGAATTCTGATGAATACATTCAGCACACTGTTCCCAACGTAATGCAGCGTTGTATAGTTAACATTATTCCTCAGTGTCATGCGGTCGCAGGAGATGAAGTCAACACTGGAATATTCAAGTATTTCTATCAAGGGTTTCACCATCTCGACCGGATAGGTGCC
The DNA here is from genome assembly GCA_021818765.1 of Thermoplasmata archaeon. Lineage (GTDB taxonomy): Archaea > Thermoplasmatota > Thermoplasmata > Thermoplasmatales > Thermoplasmataceae > UBA582. The sequence goes on from JAKATM010000005.1 coordinate 20,793, forward strand.
ATCACCATCCAGGCATACGATTATATTTCCGTCTGCCTTGCCCAATCCCGTCTTGTAGGCTAGTCCGTAACCCCGGTTCGGCTGATCTATAACAATTGCACCGTTCTGGGCAGCAACCTCCTTTGTCCTGTCGCTCGACATAGTGTCGACAACAATGACCTGGACTGAACCGAGCGCCTTAAGTTTGCGTACTATATCCCCTATGGTCTTTTCCTCGTTTATCGTCGGAATGACAACACTGATCCCTTCAAAACTATCCTGCATATTTCAGTCTATGCACTCGTATGCGTAAGTGTTTTAAAATATATCGGGAATCAGCTTGACACCCTTGAGATGCCGGATTCTTTTGAGATCTCAAAAACAGCATCACCTGCAGATATAAGTTCTGCATGGTGCGTTATGAGGATGAGCTGGGGCAAGTGCTCGCTCTCTCCAAGAGCATAATGCAGTATATTCCTGAGGTTTGCACGTCTCTCCTCGTCCAGGTATGTCGTGGGCTCATCCATGAGGAAGCAATTCATGCGCTGTTCTTCATCCAGGAACCTCGATATCGAAATCCTGAGAGCGATTGAAAGTGCAATCCTCTCTCCGCCGGATAAAGCATCAAGCTCAAGGAGTCCATTTTTCTGGACAGATACGTCGAAGTCTTCATTGACGATTACGTCGTCAAAATCAAGTGAAAACGACGAAAGTATCTGCCTCGTGCCATTGGTGATGAACTCAGAAGCTTTTTGCCTCAGGTATTTCTGTATGCCGTCGACCCCAAATGCCGCACGGAGCTTGTTTATTGTCTCAATTGAACTCTTCATTGCCATAACAGTCTTTTCTGTCGCTTCCAATTCAATAATGTTTTTCTTCAGTTCTTCGATCTCGCCTTCAATTCTGGATATGCTCTCCCTGCGTGAACCAACAAGGCCGGTCAGCTCTGCATGTCTGTCCCGTACTTTATCGAATTCAGCATCCAGCCCCTTCTCTTCTGCAACAAGTTCATCGAGCTTTGCAACATCTTTTTGCAGGTTCCTGATCTCCTCCTCCAGCCCTGCGCTGAGCTTCCTCTTCTCCTCGACGGACAGGGAAAGCTGGTTGTACTCTTTCGCTATTGCGGCAAGCTCATTGTGACGACGGTAAAGCGAGGATGATTCCTCAACCTTTTTCCGATCGAGTGAAAGACCAGTCAAACTCTCTATCTTTGATATTACTTGCTGGTGCTTGCCTATTTCCGTCTCCACGTCGGATGGTGAATTTTTGGATAGGTTCTGCCTTGCAGCCTCAAGTTTTGTTGCAGCCAGTGCGTATCTGGACTCCTTATCCCGGGCTCCATCCATTATGACTTCGAGCTCATCGAGCCTTTTCCTGGTTGCAGCATACTGTGCATGCTCTCCCGCGAGTTTTTCAAGCTCCTTCTTTGTTTCAATCATTGCCTGCTTCCTGTTGCGAAGGCCCTCCGTTCCCTGGATGTAATCGGATATGCTCCTTGATCGCATCTGTGCAAGCATGTTCCTCAATTTGTCCTGTTCTGTTGAGAGATTGGATATTTCAGCCGCTACCTTTCCTATCTCGCCCAAAGTTGTCTCGATGGATTCCTGTACGTCGGAGTGCAACCTTATCACATGATCAGGAGACAGCTCAGAACCACATAGCGGGCAAACGTTCTTGCCTCTTAGCTGATCAATCCTCGAGGACAGCTCCCTCTTTCTTTCATTGAGTGATCCCAGCTCGCCCTTTTTCGCGTTGATCCTTTTACCAATATCGTCTATATGTTTTTCGATCTCACCGATCCGGTTTGAGACAGTGGAAGCATCTATGTCCAGAGATCCAAAGATTTTGTCAACCTCTGGACCCAGGTTATTAATGCGGGCTTCTATCGTCTTGATCTCTTCCATGACCAAGGCCAATCTATCTGATGCAATTTTCCATCTATCGTTGCTCGGCTCCAGCGTTTTCAGCGTTCTAGTAAGCATTGCAGACTCTTCCATCGAGCTTGCATAAAGGTCATGATCTTTCTGCAGTTCTGAAACCTGTCCTGCCAGGTCTTTGAATGTTCTCTCCGCCTCGGCAATTTCCTCTTTCATTTGGGAAAGGTCAACCAGGCGCGAAATTGAACCTGACGCTTCCATTATTTCGCCATGGTAAATATAGAGAGGATTTTCCTCTATTCTTCTATTTTCATGCATCATAGTTTCATTTTTCTTCAACTTGCCCTCTATCGCTGCAACTTCTGAAGAGAGCCTGCTATATTCAGAACGCCTGGAGGCAAGAAGTGAGGCCTTTCCATTGAGATCTGCAACGGCCTCCTTTTTACTGGATAGCAGATCCTTCAGCCTCTTCTCCTCCTTAACAACATCGCTAATCGAATCTGCAGCCTTTCCAAGCTCATCTGAAAGCCTCTCCTTCTCAAGCAATGACCTGGTCAGGTTCTCCCGGTAAACCGAGAGCCTTTCCAGCTTACCCTTGGCCTCGGATATAGAGGAGTTAACATCACGGGATATCTCACCAAGCAATGCGGCAGTATTGCTGAGTTTCTCAATGCCTATCATCCTGGAAAAGAATTCCTTTCTCTTCTTCGGTTGTTCATTAACAAGATCATCAATTTCACCCTGTGCGACAAAGACGGATTTCTCAAACAGGTCCTGTTCCATGCCAATAATTCTTTCTACCGTGGATGTGACGGCATCCTGCGAATTAGCAATTTCCATGCCATTCCTGGAAACTGTGGCCTCCCTGTCTCGCTGCCTCTCCCCATACGATCTCATTATCTCATAAGTATCCTCGTCAACCTGGAAAGTCAGCTTAACGTAACATGCGGTAGAACCATGCGAAACCGGATTGGAGAGCCTTGCCCTGTCTTTGCCGAACATGGCGAACTTTATTGCATCAAGGATGCTGGTTTTCCCGGCACCGTTATGTCCAACAATCATGTTTATTCCGCGGTCAAAATATAACGTGGTTTCGCGGTGTGAAAGGAAGTTCTTCAGTTCAAGGCTCTTGATCAACACTTCTTTTCTCCCCTTCGAGGATCGATCCAAGAATCTTTTCCTTTGCGACTTCCTGCGATTCACTTATTGCAGTGCTGTATGATGCAAGGGCAAGATCTGTCATTTTCTTGTCTCCGCGGAAATATTCAAGGAAGAGCGTATTCCGGTCGAAATGCTCACCGACTTTCACTGCCGGGGCACTTTCCTTTATGAGCAGCGGTCTCCTGAATATGGCACGATCCGAGAACGTGGCAATCTTTTCCTTGAAGTAGGAGAAGTCGGAACTCCCATGCACCTCCGTGATAACAAGTGGTTTCTTTCCCGGAACCATGTTTTCATATTTTTCGAGGATCCTCTCAATATCACCGGAAAAATTTTCCCTCGTTGTTACTATCCTGACCTGGATCCTTGGCCTGGTGAGTTTTCTTCTGGAGAAGCTGACATCGCCTTTGTCCATGTCCACGATATTCACTGCTTTCCCGTCACGCAGAAAAGCCTCTATCTCAGAGGTGCTGTTTATCTCTGTCGATCCAGCATAGGCAAATGGCCTTGGCGTCGCCCTGTACGACGATACGTGTACATGCCCAAATGCAAGATATGCAAAACTCCCCGGCAGGTCAATCTCCTGGACCTGGACATCTTCCGGGTATGTGTATCCGGAAACTCCCTGGTGTGAGATAAGGATAGAGTTCTTATGATCTTTGGCCATCGCATCCGCCTTAGCATACATTTCCGGCAGGTTTTCCCGGCGGGAACCTTTCATGTTCGATATCCCGGCTATGAATGTATCTGAATCCGCAATGTATGTCGTATCGAGATCGTCGGCCCCGAGAAGGGTCAGGCCAAGGAAATCAAAAATGGAGGCGGCGGGATAATCCGTCCTCCTCGGGCGATCATGATCGCCCATCACCATGTAGGTCCTGATGCCTCTTTCCTTGAGTTTCAGCATTGAATCCTTCAGTTCAGACAACGCCCTGTTGCTAGGTCCCCAGGTATCAAACAGATCACCGCTGTGTATTATGAAGTCAACGTGTTCATCGATTGCAATCCCGACAGCTTCGTTGAATGCCTCGTAAAAATCGTCTTCCCTGAGATCCATCATATATTCCCTGTTCCCAAGGTGCGTATCAGAGAAATGCATGAACCTTGGCAAATCTACCACCCCTCTTTGAGTGATTTCTTGAATCCCGATGGATTCTTTCGTTGGTCCCTGATCTTTCTTGCCTCCCGGAGGAGTGAAATGAGGTCAACATCTCCTCCACCCTCCGCAGTCTCCCTCTTTCTTATCGCGGCAATGACGGGGATCCGGACGAATTCACCCGTCAAGACTGCTTCCCCTATATTCAACGAAGGAAGATCCTGGAGCATGGATTCAGACAGGCTTTCGCTGCTTTCCATTATTGCCTTCTGATCAAGCGGGTTTGTTATTCGGAGGATTATTGCGCTGTTGCACTGGCTGAGTACATCCTGATCCAGCTTGCCTGGCCGCTGCGATATAACCACGAGGAACATGCCGAACTTTCTTCCCTCCGATGCGATCTTCCGGAGCATCTGCGCTATCAGTGTTCTCGATCCAGGAGGCACAAAATTATGGGCCTCCTCAACAAAAACAAATACGGGGAAACCTTCGTTCGCCTCGACCTTGCTCTCATAAATTGTATTCAATACCCTGTGTGCGAAGTAGTTGGATAGTGCCTGGTCCATGCCAGATAGATCAAGTATTGAAAGCTGCCCAGGTGACAGGTATTCGTCCATGGGTGTCGTACTGTCGGAAAATATGTTGCTTATCTTCATCAGGATCCTTATCCTGCCTGAAATTTTTGACGAATCTTCGCCATTCAACTCCTTATGTGCAGAAAGAAATGCGGCTAGATCCCTCGGAGGCTTCATGTTGTTGTGGATATCTGCCACAATCCTCCTGAGAGTGCTCCAGTCCTCCTTTATGCCCATAATATCGGATATCTCGTCCGGTTCAAGATCCTGGAACCTCAGGGTGAAGAGCGATGAAATTGTGCCGGTCTGGCTATTGTATCTACCGCTGCTGAGCGGAGTCCTGAAAATCCTGATGTCCGACGCGTACCTGGCTCCGCTCTTACCGGTGCGCATAAGGGCATAATCAGCATGCGGATCAAGAACGATGATCGATGCCCCCTTCTTCAGGAGCTCCTCCATTAGAACGGCGGCTGCATTGCTCTTTCCGGCCCCGGTCTGTGCAAGTATAGCAAGGTGTCTCTTCAGGCCATTTATGTCCACGCTCAGGCGCACATCATTCCTGTCAACAAGGTGTCCAATATACAGGGATCTCTCCTCCGGATAGCTCAGGTGACTTTCTAGAAGGTCCTGCGAAGCTCGCCATACTGGCGATCCCGGAGGAATTATCTTCCTTGATAACATTAGCGAATCACCCTCAACAGAACCAAGGCTTTTTGCCTGGCACAGGAAAACATGATCTGCAAGATCGGTGTCAACATATTTCTTGACTGACGTGAAGTCCATGTCCTGGTTCAGTAGGTCGCTCCTCGAAACTACCTTCTCTATCCTGCCAATGACCTTTCTTTTGCCAATAGCAGCGAAGATGTATTCCCATTTCGAGACCTCTGAAATATCAGAAACGACAAAAGTAAACCTGTCGGAGGAATTTTCACCAACAGTGTAGCCTATCGGTTTATCAGATCCTGATTCTTGCACGTCTCTCTCCCCTGGTTTCGTACATGGGTATGCCGATAGCCTTCTCAAACTGGCGCATGTATATTCTTTCCACCTCATCAGAACGGAACTTGACCATGTTGTCGACCTTAGACAGCCAGATATTGTAAACTTTCTGTCCAGCATAGGCCCAGAAGACAGTGTCAACTATTTTGTCCAGGATACTGTTGTCATAACCATCATTCGCAGATATGAAATCAATCTTTATCGGAAGGTCATTTATGCTGGGAAGCAGGTGGAATGACCACACCGAACCACGGATCCCTATGCTATTCGCCAGGAACTTAACAGGGATGGAATATCCTGGCGACTGGGCAAGCGATTTTATCAATACGTGATCAACTATTCGACCGGTTCTCAAAGTTTCATCTTGACCATTGCCAGAATCTTTAGTCATTTTAGAAACAAGCGAACGCGATTCCGAACTCTTGCTGAGGAACACTATTTCGGATCCCGTATCTCTTGACTTATCAATAAGGGCCTTAAGGTTGGAATAGTACTTTTCCGTGAAACCATCAAGCCGATCGGCCCGGAATTCCCTGTTTCCATGCATCAGGCGGCCCGTCAGAGAGCCATCGAACAATATAATTTCTGGGCTTTCATGCTCGAGCAGGTCAATCATGGATCTGTGCTCACAATCCTCCATAATCATTGTCGTAAGTGGTCGGAGATCGTCCCTGGAGACCCAGGTTACTTCTGAAAAAAAACTAGCGTACGCAGAGGCCTCGAATATTGAATATCCTCTTGAAAGGATTATCTTTCTGCCATTGTAAAGTTCCCTTACAAATTCACTGCTGTCAGCAGCAGCAACTGACCTTGTATATCTATCTCCGCCAAGTGTTTCTACGTAATACTTGTCGAAATATTTTGAGAAAAAACCGTAGGCTTCGGATCCGCTATCTATAATCATTGATGATATTATCTCGTCCTTTCTCTCGTTTAGAAAATCGACAAACTTTTGAAATGTAAGGTCACCCATACAAGCTCAACATGCTGCTATGACTTGCTCGCTATAAAAATAATCCCCATGGATCATCCGGATATGATTGGTTTAACTGTAAAAGTGAGAATAAACATTGCAAGGACGCAAGCGCCTATCGCATAGTCACGCTTGGAAAGCTTCTCATAATCGTTCAGCGGTGGCGGATGCGACAAACCCATAAGGACGGCAAGCAGGACCAGTATGATCCATCCCGTATATTCTAGCGTGAAGTACAGCATGGCTCCCAAAAACAGGTAACTAACTATATATGCCCTCCTTCCCAGCATGCCCCTGGATACATGCCCGCCGTCGAGCTGGCTTATAGGTATCAGGTTGAGGGCAGTTGCAAACATGCCAACCCAGACAGCAAGCTCCATTGGAAAAATAGGTGCAGTAACCGGTGGAATCAAGGTTTTTGGAATTATGCCGAAGAGGTGGTAGATTAGAGGGAACTCAACAACTAAAGGGCTAGTGGGAATTGATACTGGTATGAAGATCTTCTGCAGGTAGTTCGCTACGAAGAGAAGGGGAAGCGCAACTAGAAAACCAAATATCGGTCCAGCCGCACCGATTTCAACCATTGCTTTTCTGTTGGGAATTGGATCCCTCAGGGAAATAAAGGCACCAAACGTACCAATTGAGATCGGAACCGGTATAAAGAAAGGGAATGATGCTTTAACACTATACCTGCGGGCAACAATATAATGACCTATCTCATGGATACCGAGTATCAGGAGCAGAGGTCCGGAGAAGAATACAAAGCCGTAGGCAATGGCATCAACATCCTGCAACGGTCCGGGTCTTATGAAGCTGAGGGAGAATTGTGATCCTACATATATTGTAGAGGCAAGAGTCAATATAAAAAGTATGATGTTGACCTTGTTGCTTCTGTATTTCTCTTCCGGTCTGTGCCGGATGACTATAAACTTCTCCGTCTCCTCAGACAGGAATGGAATATAGCCCTTAGGCACAAGCTCCTTGCGTAGCGATTCAAAGCACTCGTGAAGGTCAGGGTTTTCATCAGGGAAATAATAGAAGTAGAGATCTAGAGGTGTAACGACAATATCATAGGTTTTGATGCACCTCTTCACTGCATCTACCACTTCGGTCATATCCGGGTTCTGTATTTTTCCCTGCCTGAATTCCACGCAAATACCTCTTGAAAATTTTCCCCAGGTTAACGGCGATTAATCACCCCTCATAATCCCTGACCCGCTGGGAAGTTTTTGGTTCGCTGCTGATCGGAACCTCACAGTACGGTGACTCGCCGTCAGCTCATTCCGGAGCCCATAGCAGAACCAATTTACGTCTCACGTCGTCATATGTGTTCATGAATCACACATACTATTAGTGGACAAGTTGAAATGCAATTCGGTTTTTTAAGCTTTTTTAATTATTGCCCCTTCTAAAGGAATTTATTGCAATAAAAGAACAGATCATTACATTGCACTTAGCAGGTGCAACCGGTCACCAGTTATCAGAGAAGCTTACACTCTCATTCTCGGCTTTATGAAATATATACATGTGAATATCAACGATGTACCAGATTATACCAGCCAGGATAAGAATACCTCCGGAGACCAATAGAGGAGGCTCCTGAACGCCATAAGCTGCCACCGCAAAGGCCAGAACCATAAGAAGGGTTCCTATGTTAAAAACATACAGCGATATCGGCTTTATCCGGACGCGAGGTGCCTTCTCAGATATAATCCCGGGGAGAAGTAGCGGTGCGTATCCCATTATAGTCGACCCAATAAAACCAAGGCCGATAGAATGGATTGAAGCTATCTTGAAATAATAGAGGTTACCATCAATACCATACGCAATTCCAAACAAGACGCCTGCAACTATCCAGAAATACGATATAGCTGCACTCAATCTGCTGAACCCGATTATTTTCATAGAAAATGCGGAACTCAACGTGACTTTTCCCACACTGCCCTTGGACCTAATGGCAAGAACTAGTTGAGCCAGAGCAAAACACCCCATTTCAATAAGGAAAAGAATACCCGCGACGTAATTGTAATCATGAAGGTTGAAAACAGCAATAATAAAGTCCGCCAGGACTGCGATTAAGGCGAATATCATAGATACTCGAAGGAGGGACTGCCTCAGTTTAGAAGAGGACAATGGGGAAGTCTTGATCATGACCCCGAGTATAACGGAACCAACAAAACCAACTAGCAGGATGAAAACCATTGGAAGCGTGAAAATATGGGCATCATACTGGAAATTGTTCAAGAACATAATAGAGGATAGCAAGAGCGCTGCTCCAGAGAGAACGAGGAAGAAATCTCCCAGATCGATTTTGCGTGCACCAACGGTTGTTCCCTGCCAGACCAGAAAAACATATCTGATACTATATACAAGTATGCTGGCAAATGCGGCATACATAAAGATGCGCTCTACGCTCTGGATCGACATAGCTATGATTATAAATACCTGGAATAGAACCATCACCAGCAAGAAAAGATAGTCAACGTATCCTGTATTGGGCGTATGCCCCCTGAACGTGGGAACAAGCACAACAGCAACGCCGCTTACGAATAAGACTAGGAATCCGTAAACTTCAAGAAATGGGTGATCGAAGAAACCAAATTGGAATTGATTAACATAGCCAGAGAAGATAAAAAGCTCTATGAGTCCCATTATCGTTCCAACTGTAGCTAAAAGGGTTGCGACTATGACATAGTAAAGGAGTACCTTTCTTCGCAAAAGGTAAATATTGCTCAAGTTGCTTTCCTTTGCTGGTTGTCTGTCAGTTGAATTGTCCACGAATGGATAATATCTGATATAACTAAGTTTTTGTCACACATTTTGGCGTGAGTATTAAAGGATTTTTTGAACATGGATTTTGATGATATGTATGGAGTTAATATTTTCGAGACAATACTAAAAACTAATACTGTGTTCATATTAAAACATGGAGAAAAAATGGATAAAGCATTGAGGATATTCTGCTCAGTTTACCTGATACTTATATTATTTGGGGTGTACTCTATATTGATTTGGGGAGGCTTATTAAGGCAAATTGGGTTCCAAACATTTCTACATTAACCACTTAAGAAGCCGCGGGAACAATGTTAAACACATTGATAATGGTCTTGTACAAGGCTAACATTGTTGCAAAAATGGACAATTTAAATTAAAACTTCAATTCCTAGTCCCATTTAATAGTGACTATATTTGATAACATATATGATACTAATCATGATTAGCTGATGATCAGGTATTAGCACAAAATTAGTAATAGAAAGTATTTATTGGCAATGGAGGATCAGCAGGATACCGACAAATGGTGAGAAAGATGCAGGATTATATAGTTAAGAGGAACAAAAAC
>JAKATM010000102.1 GCA_021818765.1 Thermoplasmata archaeon
GATCTTCAGGTCTCCATCGTTGTCGGGTCAGTGACCGGGTTGATAGCTGGTGGCCTTCTGACAACTCTGCTAGGTTGGCGATCGATTTTCTGGGTTAACCTCCCAATTGGAATATTTGCAACTCTATGGGCTCATCTCAAACTTAAGGAACTGTCCTCACCTTCGCATACACATAACCTTGACATAGCTGGGAATGTAACCTTTGCAGTAGGGCTCGTTCTGCTGCTACTTGCAATAACCCTTTTTGCCATATCAGGGCTGCCAGTTCTCTACACATCGCTGCTCCTTGGAGGGGCAGCTTCGCTCTTTGTTCTGTTCGTCTATATCGAGAAGATACACGAAGACCCGATGTTCGACTTTTCCCTTTTCAGGAGCCATGAATTCACTGCCGGGAACGAAACCATATTCCTTAATGCTCTTTCCCGGGGATCTTTCATTCTTGTAATGGTTTTCTACTTGCAGGGGCCTATTATGGGCCTTAATCCGCTTCAGGCAGGACTTTTGCTCGTTCCGATGTCAATTTCTTTATCTATAATGGGACCGATTAGCGGAGTTCTTTCCGACAGGTTCGGACCGAGATTTTTTGTAGTCGCAGGGCTGATTCTGTCATCCATTGGATTCCTTCTTATGACTCGGATTGCGTATGGAGTTTCAGAATTGCAGCTTATTTTACCGCTTGCGCTAATCGGATCTGGAATGGGCATCTTCGCCTCCCCCAACCGGTCATCCATAATGAGTTCTGTTCCCGGATACAGGCGGGGCCTCGCCTCCGGGATAAGTACCACGCTTACAAATGTCGGAAATACTATGAGCATCGGTCTTGCTTTTCTTTTTATGAGCACTACCACAAGCAGGAGCAATCTGGACTCAATATTCTCAGGGCTTTCATCCACAGGAGAGAAATTCTCTGCCAGCAGTTTCATTTCCTCGGTCCACCTAGTTTTCTTTATATCGGCTGCGATGCTCATCTTGTCTATCTTCCTATATCTCTATGGTATGCAGAGAACCCCTAAGAAGGCCTAGTTCAACCTTCTTTTCTGCAGTTCGGGATCCGTATGATGCGCTCTTCTCCGACATCAAAACAGAAAAAAAGTGATGGAGGAATCTGATCGCCCTGTTTATGGCATGTAGATCAAATGATCTTGCCCTCCTGATAATGTATGGAATGATGCTATATCCTGGATTCCGATCATTCTGAGATATTCCACATGGCTGGTGAGGAATATCCTTAAGAATCTGCTTAACCGAGTAATTCTTCTTCCTTTCATCAGGCGAAACAATATTGCCTATAATCTTCATTATCAATGGGATATGCTGTGAGGGCTTACCCCAAAATTATGAACTGGTGGATAATGTTCGACAACAGTCTGACATTTCATGAAAATCGAGACACTCCGATGTCTACAGCATAACGGTATTGTTACATGAAATGCTTAAGTTAGGGATAAAACTTGATTTCATCCAGAGTCCCTTAGCAACCGTCTCGTATGTTCCACCTAGATTTACATTATGCTCTATTTTGATACAACTTTAAAAGTGCCAGTGTGTATGAAGCAGCCTGTGTTACATCAGTATATACAGTGGTAGTGAAAGAACTAGTCTTTTCAAATTTTTCTAGAACTTTTAGAATTATACTTCGTTCAGTAGATCTTATATTTCCATTTGAGAGTCTGTATCTTATTCTATATTGATCCGCCGAAACAACTTCAAAACTGCTCCGCCCCCCAATAGTATCAATTTTCCTCCCTTTTAGGTTTTTACAGAAATTTATAAATGTATCGTAATCGATCTTCATATTTACTCTTGCTCTATCTTTTGTGGCTTAAAAAATTTACTCACACCTAGAAGATGAAGGTTGCATCTAAATCCCCTCAAGAATGACGTTTTAAGTGCAAAGCCGTTCAATGCTCTATTCGTGAGATATTGATGACTCTGGTTCACGGTAGGCACATTCTTCTCCTCTGCGGAGTGCAATTTCAGGGGAACTGGAGGAGAATTACTAGAATATGAGAGAGGTTCTCGTATCTTGCTGCTCTTCAACTATTCAAGGGACAATAACTGCACGGCACTACGACCATACCTTTTGAGAAAAGATAGGCGAAACCCCCCGCTGATTGCTTAAATTCACAAAATACGTCTCCGCCCCCGATAATTATTAAACTCCAACTGATATATAACCGTGTGAGCCCTTCAACGAAAATCGCATACTCTCGTCTTCTTTATGCAGATTACATATCTGATGATGAGGAGGAGAGTGAGATTATTAAGAAGATCAATGGGTTTGGTTTTGCTGCCCCAGCTCATGAAGGCAACACACCGACTAAGTTCACCGTAGAGAATATAAACGATTTCATAGGACGAATTCGACCGGTATGCAAATCTGATTCTGAACTCTTGGATTATATTAGTAACGTGGTTTTTTGGGTCTATAGGGATGGAATATTACCACTCAAAGTCGTCATTATTGAGGTCGTCTTGAAAACTGATGACCTTCAGAAGCTAAAAAAATCCGATCTAGAGAGCAAAACATGGAAGCTTTCACTCCTTCTTGGAAGCTGCTTCAGCGAAGGTTCTATTCCTCTTACAGATTCTTCTAAGGATTTTCGTATTCTTAAGTTCTCGTCAAGAGCCATACCTAACGTATCCCTCCGAAATTTTGTTGCAGAATTTGTCATAGAGGCAAAGCGCAAGTTCTTTGATGATTTCAATAAAGAACTCAACTCACTTGAAAAGGAAATATCCACAAAAGACCTGGTAGAACAAAAAATAATGGAAGCTCGGGACGACGGCCGAATACCCGCTAGTAATGTTGGAAAGGTTCTTTCAAAGGCAACGGCACAACAAGAGCAAAAGATCAAGGAAATTCGATCCAATGTCATTTCATTGGAACCTTTAAGCTTCTTCGAAGGCGGATTCTCATATGACCAAAGCATAGTTAGAGGGTATGCCAACGAGATGTTTATTATTGGAAAAATTGTGCAAAGCTCTCTGGATAATTCCACGCCTTTGTACCTTACCTTCCTGAGTATGGGGGTTTCAGAGATACCATTGTCCAATTTGGAGAGTGTGCCCGTACTGCAGTTCCCCGGAACACACGGCCTCCTAAACTTTTCATTCGGAGCCGGACAAATACTTGTACTAAAATTGTTGAATACCTGGAACAGACATGTCGAGAGGTTGATTAGGGAGATCACTACAAAGCAGGACTTGGTTCAGATGAAAACCAAGCCCGATGCTAATGAGACCCTTGAAGAATTGCAAGGTCTAATATTCCATACAGCTATAGATGAAAAAATTTCGGTCAATTACCTGAGAGAGCCACGGGATTTGGCCAGTCCTTCCAAGAAGACGTTTCTCTATGAACTTCCAATACCTCCCGAAGAAACTACTCCATATTCATCAAATCCGGAGCAATATGGATTGGAGAGACCTGGCCCCATAATATCTAATCTTGCATCTCATATTCTGAAAAGTCTCGATTTGAACGAAAAACACCTATTGTATGCTACTGGCTTAAGGAAATCGAAGATAGATGTTTTGAAAATTGAAGAAGACCGTAAGTATTCCAGAAGGATGCTGTGTCTCACAGTTGTGATTGCTACTGCTACCATTGTTAATGTCATTCTTTTTCTTCCGAGGATATTTTAGATATTATTATTCGCTTCTTAAAACATTAGGCAAATCCCGACCTGTCCACTTACTTCTCCTCCTTAATCATTTCCCTCTGGAACCTCTCCTTTTACTCAGGATTATCCACGATTTGCTTCAGCACCGTCTTAAGGATCAGTTAGCTGCATAGTAAATTATACAATAAATTTCATTGCAAGTTTGTTTCCGTTTAATATACGTGGCTTCGGAAAGTAGGAAAAGAGCCACTGGAGGGATTTGAACCCCCGACCTGCTGATTACGAATCAGCTGCTCTACCTACTGAGCTACAGTGGCATACTAAGGATCAAGTTTATTGATTGCGATCCCTGAAGGTATTTTTGGATAAAAATATGTGGACTTCTGAGGGAGTATCTTGTTCTTGCTTGTAAGCCCTATGAACTCATCCTTGTCCCATTCCGGCATGAGTACCGCAAATGATGACTGCTTGTCGTCCACCCGCTTTATTGCCGCCGACATGTCGTGTGTGTACCGGACTTCGTTCTCTATGTCCCTCTCGTTCATCTGCCCAAGTCTCTTGAATAGAAACTCATTCACTATGACCGAGGTTGATACGTAGGATTCCGGGTCATGATTTTTGATTGTTTCAAGAGCTCTTTCGTTGGGGATGAGTTCAATGAATTTACCGTTGTAAAGGGTTATGTGATTGATCCTGTCCAGGCTCGAATGCTCGGATACCGAAAAGAAATTCCGCAGGTTTCCAACTATTCTGTCCACACTTATGCTTGGGGAGACCAGCCTGTGCACCCCGGAGATCAGGAGTCCTCTTTCATAGACTGAAGTGATGTATGACATGGTATAGCTCCAGAATTCCCGCTCTCTGCCCGTGGAATTTTCAGCGAGGAAAATGTTTGCTCTCAGCCTGTGGTGCCCATCAGCAACTATTGCTCTTTCTGGAAGAAGCGTTTCCTGTATCCTTTCTATGGATGAAGCTTCTGAAATGCAATAAATGGAGTTCCTGACACCGGCCGGTTCCTCGAACACCATTGCTGTTTTCTCAGAGGCTATTATTTTCTTCAATAGTTTCTCAAAATTTGAGCTGGGGACAGCAAGGAAAATAGGCTCCAGCTGGGCACCTATGCCTCCCATCAGGGTGGCCCTTTCCTTTACGGGCCCGGGAAACGTCCTCTCATGCGGGACGATCGTGCCGTCTTCTGGCAATACCCTGACGAGAGTGATTATGCCGCTTCGCTGTAGTTTCTCACCGCCAATCCTGAATTCCTGCAACACGACCAGGATCGTTTCCCTCTCTGAACGCACAAGAACGCCTTCTTTTATCCAGGCCTCAAGGTTCCTTGAGGCTACTTCTATTCCAGAAGGACCTCTCGGCAGAGTGAGATGCGTGATGTTGTGTGGAAATGACTTTAGCGCGGCTTCCTGCTCTCCGGTTATTGAATCGAATGGCGGTGACGTTACCATGTCGGCGCTATTTGAAAACATAAGGGGCCTGAACGGTTTAATCTCCACTTTTATCAACTCCTCTTCAGCACTGAAACAACGGCGGCAATGTCCAGATCGTACCCTTCCTCTCCCTTTGGGGTTTCGAACACCATGGGAATTCCATGGAATCTTGTGTCATTGACAAAATTAGAAATGCCTTCTGCACCAAGGGTTCCGAGACCGATCTGTTCATGCCTGTCCACATGACTTCCCCTGCCCTTCTTTGAGTCATTTAGATGAAAACCTTTCAGCTTCTGCAGACCTATGGCATCATCAAATTCCTGGATTGTCGATTCGTACCCTGTACCTGATCTTATGTCATATCCGGCGGCCCATACATGGCAAGTGTCAAAGCATACACCGACTTTTTCCTTTTGATCGACCTGGTCTATTATGCTGCCTATCTGTTCAAATGCGTGGCCTATGCTGCCGCCCTGTCCTGCTGCCGTTTCAAGCAGGATGCTGACTTTCTGCGTGGAATTGATCACTTCATTGAGGCTCTCAGCCACATTACTGATACCCTGTTCCATGGTAGCTTTTCCCCTTGATCCCGGGTGGAAGACCAGATTGTCAATCCCGAGCTCATCCGCTCTCCGTATCTCCAACGAGAATCCCTCAATCACCTTTGACCTCAGTTCCGGATCGGATGTCCCCATGTTAAGTAGGTAAGAGGCATGCACCATTATCTTCTCCTGGGAATTCTCAG
>JAKATM010000103.1 GCA_021818765.1 Thermoplasmata archaeon
GGCCCACCGATCACGATACTAAGATCTACATTTTCCATAATGCCAAGAATAGCAAATCAATTAATATACTTTTTATGAGCGGTTCTGCAAATTTGCAGCTAATCCTTATCTAACGTGGTTCATGCTCAAAGAATTTATTATGTATAGACCCATGCGGTAGACGTGTTTGCCATCTACTTTCTGAAGCCAGAAAACAGGTCGGCTTTGGATGCCCTGAAGAACGATGACCTTATTGGACGCCAGTCAATCGTAACAAAAGATGCCTCTTCCCTTGACTTCAAGGAACCCGGGCTCATAGTTATGATTGAGGGATCAAGTGAAGCGATAGATGCTGTAGATGCAAAATTTGGCTCCTTAATGGAAAAGCTGAAAAAGGACAGATCAGATCGCCTATATGCTATTCTAAAGGACGAAGAGAAGAAAGCAGACGAGGGAATGGGGTTCCTTTTTGGCTAAGAAAGTACTTGTAGTAACAGGAATGCCGGGCGCAGGCAAGGATGAGTTCATTTCAGTGGCGCATGAAATGGGGTTCGCCGACTTTCACATGGGAAATACTGTGAGAAAGTACGCTGCTGTTGAAGGGATACCATCAACAGATTCAGATATTGGGGACTTTGCATCAAGAGAGAGACTTCTCAAAGGGAAGGACATATGGGCGAGAAGGACAATAGAGACAATAAGCGATTCTGACAGGATTATAATTGACGGGCTTCGCAATAATGAGGAACTCGACTACTTCAAGAGCGTTGAGGGACATGTCTTCGTCGTCGCAATATTTGCAAACAGGGCCACAAGGCTTTCCCGCATCTTGAAGAGAAACAGGCCGGATGACATAAAGAACCTGGAAGAACTAATTGAAAGAGACAATAGGGAACTCTCCTGGGGCATAGCTAGAGCAATAGTCCTTTCTGATTATCTCGTAGTCAATGACACATCCCTCGATCATTTCAGAGAACAGTCCCGTAAACTTCTTCAAGAAGTCTCGAAGATTTCATAACGATTTCGAGTAAGCCACGATTGCGTCAAAAAATTGCTTTCCTGCAGTTGGCTCGAGTTTTTCGGCAGCCTGGTATGTGTAATATATCCTCTCTGGGTGTGGCATTAGGCCAATTGAATTACCGTATGAATTTGATA
This sequence comes from Thermoplasmata archaeon, assembly GCA_021818765.1. Classification (GTDB taxonomy): domain Archaea; phylum Thermoplasmatota; class Thermoplasmata; order Thermoplasmatales; family Thermoplasmataceae; genus UBA582. Next base: position 1,135 of record JAKATM010000103.1, read on the forward strand.
GAGCAGCGATGTTGCCATATGATCCATTCGGGTTCCATGGATAACCAGCAGGATTTCCTTCAGAGTCCACGTATTGAAAAAGAATGTTTCCCTCATCGCTAAGATAGTTGAATGTGCTCTCTGGATCATCAAGGACAATGCGACCCTCCGAATGGGCTACTGGAATCTCCCAGGCATTCCTGCCAGCATAAGCTGCACCGATCATTCTGTTTCTGGTCGCGATACGGACAAAAACTTTCCTGCACTCGAACCTGCCGGAAGAATTGAACGTCAGAGTGACTTTCTTTTCGAGGCCAGATTCCCCTGGAAGTAGCCCGATTTCAACCATCACCTGGAAACCGTTGCATACACCAATAATCGGCCTGTGTGAATCATTAAATTCAGAAATATCCCTACCGGCAGCGGCTTTCACTCGCGCAGCGAAAATAGCTCCTGCCCTTACGTAGTCGCCAGCAGAGAAGCCGCCTGGAAAAAAAATGATGTCAAAGTCAGTCAGCTTCTTTCTGCGGTCTTCAAGCTGCTTTATATGAACATATTCCGGAATTGCGCCAGATCGCCTGAAGCACTCAAAAGCCTCGTACTCGCAGTTTGTTCCTTCCATCCTGACTATAGCTGCGGAGGGCAGACCGGAAGAATCCGTTTACTGACCGCCTCTTCTCTCCTTTGCCTTCATTCTAAGATCGGGAGAACCGCACTTCCTGCACCTCTTTGCTGTTGGTGCGTTCCTTGCATTGCATTTCATGCAGATTTTCTTGTTTAATCTTCTTTCGACTGCTTCTGGAAACGGCATATATGTACACTTCCCTATACTATCGCTACGCTGACCTGATTGTTTACTCCCTAATAATTCTTGTAGTGATCGACGTTTCTTCAAGAATGAAAATCAACTACGACTGTTTCATATCTTAATGCAAATTCACTAACTTTCTCAAATTATTCTTGGTATCAGAAGTTCCCAGAATATGAGGAATATAATGAACAGCCCAAGATAATTAGCAATGGCGCCGGCCGTCTTCTCGTTTGATAGCGCCTTTATTTTTCTCTTCGTTCCGAATATGTATAGTGTGTCTTTCAGGAACTGCCCGCCATCTGTAATAAGAATGGGCAAGGCGTTTGTCAGGCCAAGCAGGAAGCTTAACCAGAAAACCCAAAATAACATGTTGGTTGCAAACCAGAAGAGCGGTGTGTAGAATGGAGTTACAAAGAGGGAAGCGAGAGTCGATGGGACCGGAGACAATCCCTGGAAAGGAAGAGAAAGAGTTGTGAAAAATCCTTCGGTCCCTCCATAGATTGCGTCTGAACCGAAAACAGTTGACTTCATGAAGTTCATGGAATATCCATCTATTCCAAGGCAGGAAGCGGTCACCCCAAGGAAGCTCTCTCTCTTGAATGAGGGTGAGTTGAGTCCTGGAGCATACTGCGAGTAATAATTGTATTTTGAGGCTGTTGTAAGGTTAATTGTCGTGTACGAGACGGCAGAGGATGTCTTATTTTCATATATCATGGTTATGTTAATCGTCGTTCCCGGAAGAATAGAGTCCAGGGAATTGGTGAGAGAAGTATCGTTGTAAATAGGAGTTGAACCGATGTCTGCTATTATTCCTCCCGGAAGAATTGTGTTATAGGCAGGATAACCTTTCAGGGTTCCTGTTATAACAAGTCCGGCAGGCATTTCTCCTTGCTTAAGAATACCTCCGGAAATTATTCCAACTGACGTCATAGTTCCTGGTGAAATTGTCGAATTCTGAAGCTCATTCAGTATATTATTACCGCTATAATTCCCAAAACTGACCAGTTCAGATCCTGGAAGTATCAGGTTTGATGCAGGAGAATCGGAGGTAACCTGCTGAATATAAGCTCCGGGCTGATATGCATGTACAGAGGGCATTAAGAGGAAAACAAGTATTAAGAACGATATCAGGGCAATAACAATATTAATTGATGGTCCGGCTGCGAAGATTCTCCTCCGTACGACAGGGTCCGCGGCCATCATTGCCTCCTGCTCCGGCTCTACAAATGCACCAACCGGTATTATAAAAAAGAGAGCACCGACTGAAGAAACAGGGAGCCCATGTTTCCTGGCTGTGATGCCATGCATTAGCTCATGCACTACCACGGAGAAGATGAGGGCAACTGATCCATAAACCAGGGGAATATCCCTGTTTATGCCGGGAAGCACAAGATATTCTGTTAGAGGCACCGACACAACCTCCTTTATCTGGGTGGCAAGATAGCTTTCATATAGAAGAAGGATTATGCCGCCAACAAGGAAAACTAGAACTATTGCCACTGACAATCGTGAAAATAGTTTGGACCCATTGACTCTTGCAACACGATCCAGAACACCCCTGTTCTTCACAGCCTTAAACATAAGGAAAGGGCCATAAACCTGAAAATTCTTGGTTTTAGCAATTCTACCGGAAAGAGCGGTCAGTATAACTATCCATGCTATAATCACCAGGATCGCTATTTCCAAACCGCTGATCATTACCGCCTAATTTCTAACAGATATTACTCTTTTTCCTTGCGGATAGGGAAAATTGTCTCCAAATTTTAATCAAAGTCAGGCAAAATCTAGCTGGTTTAACATCGCAAAAGCCATAAAGTTATCTCATAATATTAGGATAAAGAGGAAAACGTGATCAAACAACAATAAGATCATCTATATCGCGTGGATAATAGGTGATTACCTCTGGACCATTCTTATGCATAATAATGGTATCTGAATGCCTGAAGCCACCAAGTTTGGGAATGTATAGACCTGGTTCAACCGTAAAGACCATGTTCTCTCTAATTACTGAATCATCTCCAACATCGAAGAATGGTGATTCATGCCCTTCGAGCCCAATGCAGTGCCCACTGTGATGCAGCAATAGCTGGGATACATCGTTCGCCTTTGCAAAGGAGTTCACAACACGATCGATGTCACTGAACTTGGAACCTACGTTTAACGCGGATATAGCTGCCTGCTGCATTTCGACCATGATCCCATGGTACTTCCGCATCTGTGTTGTAACTTTTCCCACGAATATATTTCTCTCTATCTCGACATGATATCCGTCGATGTTTCCATCTGCACCGGATCCTAGCAGATCATCTTTCTTGATCGGCCTGTTTATTGAAAGGGCATGTGGGTAGTAAGAGTGGGTGCCCACCTGGCCGCGAAATCCGGCCGTAATATCCATGGGATATCGTATTGGAGGGGTGGCATCCCTTCCAAATGCATTCATTGCCGCAAGCGTAGCGTCAGAGCTGGCTCTGTGTGCTATCTGGAAGTCAAATAGGCCGGGCCGGGTGTACTCCTGGAGAAGCCTGTGGGCATAATTTGCCCATTTCGCACTCTCACGGATAACTTGCTGCTCAATTTCGCTCTTTGTCCTCCTTAGATCATAGAGAGATGCGCCAATGTCCAGGATATTCTCCTCATACATTATTTCAGATACTGGTATCCCCTTGAAACCGTATATGGATGGATAAATGTAAGGATTGTCCAAACCCAGCAACTTATTACCGATCAGCTCATGTATCCATTTGGCAAATTGCTTGAAAGGATGCACTTTTCCTGGATAGTCGAAATATGAGTATGAATTATTTATTACACTGGAAAGAAGCATGGAATGTTCCTCTTCAAGCCTCGGGCCCATGAAATAGACATCTGCATCCCTCGTAACCAAAAGGCCCGCTGGTCTTTCTGTCTGGATATAAACCATGCCTGAGAAATATCTTATGTTAGTAGGGTTCGAAAGAAAGACACCACCAAGGTTTCTCTTCTCCATTATCGATGCAAGAACTGAAAGTCTTTTTAGATACTCTGACTCAGGAATTGAATGCATTGCAGTTTAAGGTTTAGCATGCATTTATAACTTACCCAAAGTAAGCTAACCAGTGAGGAGCGATTAGGGATTCAAATAAATTTTATTGGGGTCTATTATGTTTTTCTGGATAATTGAGAAATTTTTTCCACAGCAGTGTCAATTTCCTCGGCTGTGTTGTAGAAATGAGGGGCAAGCCTGATGCCCACATCCCTGCTCGATGTGAATATCCCGTTGAGCCTGAGCCTGGCTTCCAGATCATGTGCGTTTGGGACAACGAAGGATACAATCGCGCCTCTTTCTTCCTCGTCTTTTGGTGTTATTGTTTCGAGACCCTGTTCTTCCCCTGTTTTAATAGCCCTTGCAGTCAGTTTTTCCACTCTTGACCTTATTACATCTACGCCGATCGAAAGAATCGTCTTCATGCCCGTGATACTTGCATATATTGAAGGAACCGCCCATGTTCCGGACTGGAATCTATCTGCACCATGTGCAAAACGAAGCTCCTCGGGCCCAAATCTAAACGGGAATTCCTGCGAGAACCACCCGATGAATGAAGGTTCCAGACCTTCAATCAGATCCTTCCTCACATATAGAAATGCGAGCCCTGGCAGGCCTAACAGATACTTCAAAGTACCGGAGCTCAGGTAGTCGATATCATCTTTTTTAACATCTATCTGCGTATTTCCAGCCGATTGATACGCGTCAACATATATTTCACTACCAGAATTTCTTGCTATTTCTGCCAGCTCACGCAGGTTCTGCCTGAAGCCGTTTAGAGAGCTTACATGTATGGCAGTTATAAGCCTTGTTTTTATATTTGCTGACAA
>JAKATM010000006.1 GCA_021818765.1 Thermoplasmata archaeon
TGGCTTCAGGAACAGAGGCCATCTGAAGACAGCGATATATTTCAAATGCGGCAATCTGGACCTCTATCCATGATCACCCACACAAAAGTCGGAAGAACCCTTAAAATTAAAAACAACAATTCTCTCAAAAGAAGGAATGGAATTATGTTAGGAAGTTCGATGCTCTCATTAATTTCTACAACTGGCGCCTGTTGTTCCTTACCATTTGTTTATTATGCCTTATCTCTAGTAATGACAACTTCCGCTAGTTTTGGAGTTACGCTCTTCTTCTCGTCCTACTCTTATTTTATCGATGAAGCTCTTATTGTTTTATTGGCTTTTCTTCATTTTAGAAATAAACGAATAATTAATTTACTTACTCAGACCCCGGATATTGAGAAGAATAATTACATCTAATCTGGATCAAGTTACTGAAAACGGCAGTTATCTGCATTAGTACGAGAACAACCCTGGTCAAATTCATGATAACTTGCATAACATTCCCAAGTCAAGAGTCTAGAATTCTCATACCTATTGCCAAGGAAGGTCAAAATATAAACAAAAAGCCCCACTTATTCTATGGCTAAAAAGCCTTTTATCCGGATGATTATGTAGAGTACAATGCAAGAATCTACCTATTATGGAACCTACCATCATACAACGCCGGAACAATCCGAGACTATCAGGTCAGAACTCAGGGTTGCTTTTGAAGAAGTTTTCGCTTATATCTTTCAAGAAAATGTAATAGAAAAGGTCCTAGACGCCGGCTGTGGTTTGGGTTTTCTTTGCGAACAAGCAGCTAAATTCTTCCCTAAAGCTTCAGTCATTGGAATTGACTTGTTTGGATCCAACAGCCTTCCGGAGGGTGATCTAAAAATAGCAGAGAAAAACATGCAAATCGCAGGATTAAATAAGAGGGTGAAATTTATTAAGTCAGACATCACAAAAATAAATTTCCAGGAGAATTATTTCGATTTGGTTATTTCTAGTCTTGTATTTCACAATCTTGGAAAAGCTCGCTACAAGGCCTATTCAAAAATTCGTGATATACTAAAAACGGGAGGTTTTTTTGTTATTGGGGATTTCTTCACGCCTGAAGATAAAGAGACACTTAAGGGATTGTTTTCGATGACCATTGATAAGGGAAACATCAATCAGATGCCTACTCAATATTCTATTATTGTATTAAAAAAGATAAATGCAAAATTATCGTGATCCTGAGAAAGCCAATCCACGCGCGACTTTTCAATTATCCTCCACCACAATTTAGATGGGCTTGGCCGGATTTGAACCGGCGGCCTTCGCTGTGTGAGAGCGATGTCATAACCGCTAGACCACAAGCCCTTTCTGCGCCAAATTGCATTGTCAGTTATTATATTATTGCAGCAAGCTCAATTCAACGCATGACACTATGGCATGCTGCGTCAACTCTTCATCAAAGATGCTTTATCCTACTGGAAAAGCGGTTTCTGCTTGGGTCCAGGCTTTTCTGTGTCACCGGAGCCGAGGGCCATCAATACTTCTCTTTCTCTAACCGTTCCTGCCAACTTTCCATTCTCGTCTATGATGCACAGTACGGGTAAGCGGTATTCCTTGAAGAGTTTGATCATGTCTGAAACCCCTGTATCTCTATTTATTGTAACCACCTGCTCAAGCCAGATGTCTCTCACGCGGGTTCTGGCAATCTCTTCCTCCGATAGCAAAAACACATCACGCAGAATAAATGTTCTCACTGGATTATTATATTTATCAACAACTGCAGCTCCCTGTGAATCCATGCTGACACACTTCTGAATTGCCTGTTGTAATGTATCATCGAGGCTCACTACAACGTCAGGAAGTGCTCTCCTAACCTTCAGGCTAGTCAGGTCCTTTATTCTTTCTGCAATCATCCTGTCCTCCTTTCCCAGCTTTGTTGTATATGGTGTTTTAGTTACGATATCCTTTATGTCAACGATAATGTAGCCAAGGACTATCCAGATGAGGAAGAGCGTGGAGTATACCAGTACAGTAGAATATGCCGCAAAAATGAGCTCAATAGACGTTATGATTGATGCGGTAACTGCCAGTACAACTTCCTTATAATCCCTGAGTCTTGCTACCACTCCCTTCGCTCCTCTTAAAAGCATACGTTTTCCACGCCTCAATCCAATCCGAATGAGAGAAAAGTCTGCTATTATGTGGATAAAAAGGCCGCCCATGGATGCGATTGTTCCAAGTATTATGAAAGCGGTCTCATCCGGGAGCTTTGTGATCATTATTAGGGGTATTATTAAAAGAACCAGAGATATTGTAATATTACCTGCAATAGGCTGGTCCCTGAATTTCTTTGCGAAAAAGGATGGAAAACTCCTATCAACTCCCATACGGAATATCGTTCTTGATGCAGCTGAGCCGAACGAGAGAAGTGCTAAAATTCCGTCATTTATGCAGGCAACTGCAACAATTAATACGAGGTAATAGCTGTAAACAGAAAAGTGATTCTCCAATATGCCAAGTATTGGGAGCCCTCCTGTCGATGGCACTGAAATGCCCAGGTGGAGAAGAAGATTGTAGATGCCATAGAGAAATAATGTGGCAAGTGCCCCTCCAACCATTATTACAGACACTGCCGCCCTGCCGACCGTTTTCTCTGGATCCCTTATTTCGCCTGAGATCGGTGCAATTGAACCATATCCCGTTGGTATGCTCATTGCAAACAGGATTCCAAGTGCGAGAAACCCGTCGGAGATGTGCATTGTAATTGGATCTGGAACATAAGTTGAACCACCGGTTAGTGTCAGGGAAAGGCCAAAAATTACTATGATTACAAGAATCTCAATTATGCCTGTATAGACAGCATATTTAGAGGATGGCCTGACTCCTAGAAGCAAGAAAACAACGGCAGGGATGATTATGACAAAATAGATCAGGTAACTCGAGATTCCAAATATGGAGTTAACGATGAAAACAGCGCCAACAAGATATGCCATACCGTATAGCGATGAATAAAAGAGATACATCCATCCAGTGCTTAAACCAACACGTTCTGTCAGTGCCTGGAAAGCGTATGTATAGTAGCCTCCTGTAGTCCTGAATCTCTTAGACAGTTGCATGACAACAAGGCCGTTGATCAGTACCAAAAGAGTCCCGATTATCATAATAATTGGGGCTAAAGGACCTCCGTACTCCAGTGCAACTGCACCGTAAGTGAGAAGACTGAGGAGAGGGGACATGCCTCCGAAGGATAGGAAGAATACGTCCCGCAGGCCAAGGCTCCGCTTTAGTTCGGAACCCGCCTGACTCTCTTTGACCTGATCCGACATTTGCCTCCCCTGATTTCACTATTTAATATAAAACAGTATTGCGCTGCTACGAATATATGAGGTATGTGGCTACATTCTGAAAAGTGCAAATCCAAATCCTGCTGCATTATCGTTTCCAGAGATCACGATTATCTGGACTATGTATGGATAAAATTGATCAGCAAGTGGATTCGAAATCTTCATCTGGGAAATCGCAGCCTGGTTTAAAGTTAGGTTCAACTCAACCTGGGTTCCGTTGCTGTTTATCGTTACATGATCGTAGTTCTGGGAGCCATTAAGTGATGTTATGTTAACCCAGTTTGCTGATGTATTGTTTATCGGTGAAATATCATAGACGTACATGGCCATTGGTAAAACGTTTGAATATGCAGTGAAGTTTATGCTCAATGTAGAGCTTGAGTTACTGATAAAATACTCCTTCGACGTGTTGTTTTCGATACTGAAGTAACCAACGGATTTGAGCGAAAGCGAAGGAGAGCTTGCATTAAGCGTAAAGAATGCCACGCCTCCGAACACAATAAGGGCTGCGATTGATATTGCTATTCCAGCCTTAAGGGAAATCATCGAACCCTGATTGATGAAAGCTATATATAGGTTACTTATAACTAATTAATAACTTACTAGTTATCTATTTATATCCGTCTATAATTAGCGGGTGATTAAATGGTTCAATATAAGTGGATCGCGCTTTCCAACACGACACTTGGTGTGCTGATGGCTACAATCAACGGTACAATAATCCTCATTTCCCTGCCTGCAATTTTCAACGGGCTAGGAGTCAATCCCTTTTCGCCCTCCTCGTTTGTATACCTTCTCTGGATACTCATGGGATATGGCGTTATTACCGCTGTGCTTCTAGTTACTGCAGGAAGGCTTTCCGATATATTCGGGAGAGTGAGGTTATTCAACTTTGGATTTCTCATTTTCACCATCGGATCCATTCTGCTATATATTACACCTGGAAAGGGCGATACAGGAGCAATGGAACTGATAATATTCAGGATGATTCAGGCAATTGGTGCCTCATTCCTGTTTGCTAACTCAGCAGCAATAATTACGGATAGTTTCCCGTCGAAGGAGAGAGGGAAAGCTATGGGAATCAACCAGATAGCCGCTCTTGCCGGCTCACTTGTAGGGCTTATCCTGGGCGGTATCTTATCAGCCATTCACTATATCTATACATTTTCACTTTTTGGCACGAAACTCACGCTTGTCTTCGATTGGAGGCTTGTGTTCCTGGTGAGTGTTCCAGTAGGCATTCTTGGAACGGTATGGTCCTACTGGAAACTTAAAGACAATGCGGTAAGGCACAAAGATCAGAAGGTGGATATTCCCGGCAACGTAACTTTTGCTTCCGGTCTGACACTCCTGCTTCTCGGTGTAACATATGGTCTGATGCCATACGGCTCTTCGTCTATGGGATGGGGCGATCCCTGGGTTCTAGCATCAATGCTCGTGGGAGCCGGCCTACTTGTTGTCTTTGTTATTGTTGAATCATTTGTTTCACAACCTATGTTCAAGATGAACTTGTTCAGAACGAGGCAGTTTGCCTTTGGCAGCATAGCTGGTATGCTCCAATCCATGGGCATGGGCGGGGTGATGTTCATGATGATAATTCTTCTCCAGGGAGTGTGGCTTCCGCTTCATCTTCCTGCCAATGTTCCGTTTTCGCAAATTCCATTCTACGCCGGCATATATATGATTCCAATGATGGCAGGCTTTGTGATATTTGGCCCAATCAGCGGAGCAATATCCGACAAGATCGGCGCTAGACTTCTAGGAACAGTCGGTATGCTTCTGGGCGCTGCCGCGTTTCTTATTTTTACCACATTTACGTATAATTTCTCATACCCAGAATTTGGTGCAACGCTCTTCCTCATGGGAGCAGGAATGGGCCTTTTTGCCGCACCTAACATAACTGCGGTAATGAATTCAGTTGCTCCGCAGGAGAGAGGAGCAGCTTCCGGCATGAGAACAACTCTTCAGAATACCGGTCAGACGGCTAGCATGGGTATATTTTTCACTATCGTTCTTATAGGTTTGTCAACAAGGCTTGGACCATCCTTTGCAACATCACTTCAGACTGCCGGTGCACCTATTCTGATTCCTGTGTTCAACAAGATACCTGCTACTTCGGCGCTCTTCTCTGCTTTCCTTGGCTATAACCCGATGCAGGTTATACTGTCTTTTCTGCCCTCGACCTTTTCATCGCTTCTGAGCCCGTCGGCACTGGCCACCCTATATAGCAAGCACTGGTTCCCGCTTGCACTTGCTCCTGCCTTTATGAGTTCGCTTGACGACTCCTTCTATATTGGTGCGGCGCTATTTGTTGCGGCTGCATTGCTATCCGCATTCAGGGGTAAAAGGTATATTCATGGAGAGGAGGTATCTCCAGCACCCCAGGTACCAAAGCCAGTAACGACTCCTTCAAGCTCGCAGGCCACGGAACCAAGCGGTGATTCAGCTAAGATCATAAAGGAAACTCCGACTGCTGGCGGTGGCAACAATCCATGAAGGCGGAGGGTAAGGCACTGGAACTATGGGATCTGCTTAATGCTGTCTCTGCATCATTCAAAAGGATCATAGGGATGCAGATGGATCCATCCTCTCTCAAGCCTATAGAAATAAAGATGCTGAATCTCCTGAATTCAAGCGGAGGGATGCAGATTAATGCAATTGCTGATGAACTTTCCGTAACTGGTCCATGGATAACTGGAATCGTTAAGGCTATGCAGGAAAAAGGCTTTGTGCAGAAAGTAAGGAACGAAGGCGACAAGAGAAGGTTGAAAGTCACAATAACACCAAGCGGTAAAAAAGCCCTCAGTAAAAGCATGGAATCATATCGCAAGGCTGTTGGAGGCCTCCTGGATAAGCTATCCACGGATGATATAGAGGAATTCAAGCGGCTTTTGAGCAAGATCAGCGACAACAGCTGAGAGATGTTTCATACAATCTTATCAGTTACATGAATATCTAAACATCCAGATTATAATACAAGATTCAATTCATGAATGATCATATGTCTGGTGGCAATAATAATAGTATAATTCAGGCAGCACAGGAATTAGGCATAGCAGACAACATTGAGACTTACGGGAAGCAGATTGCAAAGGTTCCGATAACGCTTCTTGAAAAATTGAAGGGGAAGAAGGATGGGAGGCTTATTCTTGTAACTTCCACCAACCCGACACCGGCAGGTGAAGGTAAAACCACGACTGTCATAGGATTAGGCCAGGCATTTAAGGAGCTGGGCAAGAAAGTTATAATTGCAATAAGGGAACCTTCTATGGGACCATGTTTCGGGATAAAGGGAGGTGCGACTGGAGGAGGGAAATCAAAGGTAGAACCATCCGACGGTATCAACCTCATGTTTACCGGGGACTTTCCTGCTATAACCGCGGCACACAACCTTCTTTCCGCCCTCGTAAATAATCACATATATCATGGAAACAAGCTTGGCATTGACGTCAAGAGGATCGTTTTTCCGAGAACAATTGACATGAACGACAGATCACTGAGACAGGTGATTGTCGGCGTGGGCGACAGGAACTCAGGAATAATTGCAAATGATAGCTATGTTATCACACCGGCCTCAGAGCTTATGGCTATTCTCGGTCTATCGACCTCTTACAAGGATCTCAAGGATAGGCTTTCCAGGATACTTGTCGCATTCACTTACGATGGAAAACCTGTCTATGCAAAAGATCTCAACGCGCAGGGATCAATGGCGGCAATTCTCAAGGATGCGCTTAAGCCAAACATTGTCCTTACAACCGAAGGGGTTCCTGCTTTTATACACACGGGTCCATTCGGAAACATTGCTCATGGAACTTCGAGCATTATTGCCGACCGGATGGGTCTCAAACTCTCCGACTATCTCATAACAGAGGCAGGGTTTGGTTCAGAACTTGGTGCCGAGAAGTTCTTTGACATAGTTTCCCACCTCGCCAACCTGGACGTTTCTGCGGTGGTTATCGTTACAACGATAAGGGCACTGAAACACCATGGGGAGAATTCACAGGGTAAAAAGGAGGGAATTACTGACCTGGAAGCGGGATTCCCGAATCTTTTGCGGCATGTCAACATTGTAAGGAAGTTTAACATTGAGCCGGTTGTGTCAGTCAACCTCTTCACAACGGATACAGACGAGGAGAAGCAGAAGCTTGCCCAGCTCATGGAACTCAACAATCTCGTCTACGCATTTGCTGATTTCTATAATCAGGGGGGAAAAGGTGGACTTGAACTTGCGAGAAAAGTCCTTGATTCGGCTGGTAAACCCCTGGCAAAGATAACAAGAGCTTACACCCCAGACGAAAAGGTGAAAACCAAGATAGAGAAAATAGCAAAATCAGTTTACGGGGCGAAGGGTGTTGAATTTTCAGACCAGGCTTCCAAGGATATAAGGCAGATCGATAAACTAGGATACTCGAACCTTTACATATGCATGGCTAAAACGCAGTATTCACTCAGCGACAATCCTAAACTCCTGGGTTCGCCAGAAGATTTTACCGTAAATATAAAGTCGGTAAAGATAGCTGCAGGTTCCGGGTTCCTGATACCTGTACTTGGGGACATAATGGTCATGCCTGGCTTGCCTGAGGTTCCGGCGGCTGAAAACATCACGCTGTCGGATGATGGTGAGATTTCAGGTTTGTCTTGAAATATGCTGCGTCAGTCGAGCAGTATGTGATTTTTCTCCAGATATTCCATCGTATAAGAGTAACCGGAATCGAAGGCCTGTATGTTCTGATCCTTTACCTTGGAACCGAACATCTTTGTGATTGCAATAATGAAATCGTCTCTTGATACATTCACTATCTCAGCGGCTGCCATCGCTCCAGCAAGGACAGAGTTAGAGACTCGGATATTACCCACCCTGTGAGCAATACTCGTGGCATCAATCGGGATAACCTGATGGTCTTTCCTTATTTCATCAAGTATCACTGGAATTGGTGGATATTCCTTATCCTCCATGCTGAGGGATATCGGCGTCATAGGGTGCAAATTGACAATAAAAACGGCTTGCTTTCCGACCCTTGCGGAATAACGCAGACCTTCCATCGGTTCAATTGCAATAACGCAGTCCACAAAATTTGCCTCTGGAATAGGGCTCAAAACGTTTCCCACTCTTACGTTGACGGATACAGATCCTCCACGCTGTGCAAGACCATGCAGCTCAGACATAACGACATTGTGGCTGGCAAGTATTCCAGCCATTGAGATTAACCTCCCTACAGTTATTACTCCCTGCCCCCCAACACCAACTATAAGAATGTTCGTTTCCATTTATGCCACCTCGATTGCCTGAAATGGACAGACGTATATCTCTGAACAAACACCGCATCCGTCGCATTGATCTGGATCTATGCTTGCTTTTCCTCCAACGATAGAAATTGCAGGGCAGGCAAAATCCTCCACGCATTTATCGCATCCTGAGCACTTCTCCGTGTTCACAGTATAGACTACATGCCTTCCAGCCTTCTTCTCCTGGGCATCACGCAGTATTGCGCATTCCCTCCTCGATATAATGACTGCCGGACCGTCGGTTTTGAACGATTCAGTGACGGCATGCAGCATCTTGCCCAGGTTGAATGGATCAACCGTAACGACTGAATCTATTCCCGTGCCCCTTACGACGTTTTCGATCGAAATATTCTGTTTAGAATCCAGATCATCAAGATCCCTTGAACCAGGGTTCGGCTGCTGCCCGGTCATTGCAGTTACCCTGTTGTCGAGTATGATCAACGTCGTTTGCGCATTGTTCATTTTTGCATTTATGAGGCCAGGGATACCAGAATGGAAGAAGGTCGAGTCGCCAATGAATGTTACTGTCCTTTTTGACGCACTTCCAGGAATTCCCGATGCAATTCCTATAGAGGATCCCATCGATATCATGTAGTCACCTATATCAAACGGCTCATATGCGCCAAGTGAATAACAACCTATATCCGAAGATATTTTCGCATCTTCCATTCCGGCCAGCTTAAGGGCACGGCGAACCGCAAAGAATGAGGCCCTGTGCGGGCAACCCGAACACAGTACAGGTGTCCTTGGGGCAACGAGTGGGGATTCAACCCCTTTTGTGAAGCTGTTTGGGTCCTCCTTTCCCATGGCTTTGAAAACACCCGATCTTACAATATCCATGTTGAACTCATAATCATTCGGAAAATACGAGTTCATCTTTCCATAGATTATGGAATCAACATCCTCCAACTCACAGAGGGCCCTGATCTTCTCCTCCAGATACGGGTCGAGTTCCTCCACAATGATTATTCTGGGATGCTCCCTTACAAATTTTAAAATTGATTTTTCTGGCAAGGGATTCGACATCCCAATCTTAAGAACGGAGATGCTGAGTTTGTATTTCGCGATAACATCATGCAGATAGGCATAGCCAACTCCTGATGATATTGCGCCCCACTCATCTTCATCAGCCCTCTCGACGCTGATAAAACGGTCGCTTTCGAGTGCCTTTATATTTGCAATTTTTTCCTGCAAGACTTTTTTGTTGCGCGATGCAAACTGCGGAAGCGAATTGAACATATCCTTTCCAGACTCGAAATTCGATATGCGCTTCTGATCCATTCTTGGAGAGACCTGAACCAGTCCCCTCTCATGGCTAATCATGGTGGTTGTCCGAAATATAACTGGAATAGAATATTTTTCTGAAATGTCAAATGCCAATGTAATAAAATCCTTTGCTTCCTGAGGCGTAGTTGGCTCTATCAGTGGCAAATGTGCCAGGTCTGCATAATGACGGTTATCCTGTTCATTCTGCGAAGAGTGCAATGACGGGTCATCAGCTGTCATAATGACCAGTCCGCCTCTTGTTCCGGTATATGCAATGCTCATCATGGCATCCGAAGCAACATTCATACCTACATGCTTCATGAAAACAATGGACCTGAGCCCTAGCGTTGAGGATGCAAACGCAACTTCGAGTGCAACTTTTTCATTCACTGAATATTCAAAGTGCATTTTAGCCTTCTCGTGGATAGCATAGAAAAGATCTCCAACCTCGCTTGAAGGCGTCCCAGGATACGATGCTGCCATTGACAGGCCAGATTCTATGGCTCCCCTTGCAATTGCTTCATTTCCCAAGAGAAACAATACCTGTCCATTTTTAGCTTCCAGAATATCTTCATAATACGACATATTTCACACCTGCCTGCTATTGTCTATTAAGTTGGAATCATTTAGGGAATAAGATGCCAGTGCTTTCAAGGCAGTTATTGCCCTCCTTATGGACGGATAGACGGCAAATTTTCTTCCCGATAATTCATTGAAAGCGCTTTCATAAGAACCGGATCCAATGATTGCAACAACCATCGGCTTCTTCATTTTTTCTGGATCAAGGCCGTCCACAAAGGAGTGTATCAGATCATAAGAATCAGGAGATACAAGGGTCAGAACCGCGTCCGTGTTCCTGTCACTCATAACCGTTTCAATCGCATTTCCTATTTTCATCCTCTCTTTTGGGCCTAAAGTCACAGAGTTATGACTTGAATATCCATTGCCGAGCAGATTTGTTAGCTTCGCTTTTGTGCTCAAGCCCAGGTGAGGAATTTGAAGTTGCATACCAAATGCCCCACTCGTCAGGTAATCCTGTGCAACGGACTGGGTTCCGCCCTTAGTTGAGATGACTGAAACCTTGTTTCCGCGCATTACCGGGTTCAGCGCTATGACCCTGGCAAAATCAGGAACGTCATATAGATCCTTAGCTACTATGCAGTCCTGAATTGGGAGACTCTTTCTGGTGCTTCTTCTCCTCTTTCCGTTTTCTGCGGGACCATTCGTCTTTAATTCTCTTTTTTCCCTGTAAACTATTATGGGTCTGCTAAAGTTTGCCCGAAGTGGTGTTATTGCATCTCCATTTGAACACTCATTCTCAGAAGTAAGCAGGGCAAGAGCAGATATTTCCTCTCTCCACTGAAGATATGATCCAATTGAAGCGAGTACTTCGCTATCGCGAGAACCGCTGCCAAAGTCTATAAGAAACCCTAGATCTGATCTGAAACTCTTGAACTCATCCACGACAATGGGATGCCTGCTGCAGTCGACTGAGACCAAGGCATATTGCTTGTCCTTTAAACTATGTGATCCCTCATTTTCGAATATGGAGAGATTAAGGTCGGTGCTGGAATCGCAGATACCCCGAGAGTCTGGTCCGAATACTTTGCACTTAGTATGAATATGTACAGAATCCACAAAGTTTCTTCCAGGTCGTGCGGGCTTAGCTGTTTTATCTTCGCTCGACGCCAGAAGGAATACATACGGCACTTCGTTTTTGTTGCAGATCTCCAGGTATTGTCTTGAGTCTGGATCATTTGACGATATTACTGCTATGTCTACATCAGCGGGAAAATTGAACACTGATGGTACCAAGCCTTGCGTCGACACCGAATCATGACCTATTATCCTGAAAATGGACCTTTTAACGCTTGAATTCCTGATATTCCTGGAAATAATTATTCCATCATTCTGGTTATTTATATTGCCAACGAGGGCTATCTTCCGGGGATTTGTAAGCTTCTCAAGCAAAAGCATGAAAATATATGTTCTTACGGCTTAAAGCGATGAATCCTTATATGTCTGACTGTTTGTACAATTTGGCGCAACAATATTTATTGCGAACTTTCAAATAACGTTTGGTGCAATTAAAGAGCGGAGATCTTTTGCTTTTGGATGACATTCCTGAAAGTGACGCAGACAAACTGGCGAACCTAGCCAATGATGCAACTATATACAGAAATGTCGGAAGCCATTCTTTCCCGCATCCATATACAAAGCAGGCAGCGCTTGATTTCCTGCATATAAACAGGGAAATGTACAGACAGCGATTTAGAATAGATTTTTACATACACTTTAGAGGCAACCTGTGTGGTGTTATCGAAATTAGCGACATAAATTATGATGACATGAATGCGCATGTTGGCTACTGGATTGGCTCTGGCTATAGAGGTAAAGGTATTGCCACACAATCTCTTAGGTTACTATGCAGATTCGCTAAAGATAACCTGAAAATGCACAAACTTCACACCAGGGTTCTATCATTCAACATACAATCAATCCGGGTTCTGATTTCCAATGGTTTTTTTATTGAAGGATACTTACGTGATCAATTCTATCTTGTGGGACAGTATTATGGCTTCTACTCGTTGGGGAAAATACTGGAGGATGATGCATGAAGATAGAGTGCTATGAGTGCAGAAAAGCACGGAAAGGACTTGAGTCTGTTTGCAGTAATTGTGGGTCTCCATTCAGGATCTATCCTGATTTCAAGTACCATGAGACGCTTGAGGAGAATTTTCCGTACGTTCACGCGCAGATATCACTTGGCGAGTGCACCACGCCACTTGTAAGGAGAGAAGGGATTGCATTCAAGCTGGACTATTTCCAGCCGACTTTTTCTTACAAGGATAGGGGCTCAAAAGCAATGGTTTCATTCCTGGCCGAAAGGAAAAAGGACGTGGGTGCAACGCTGAGCGAGGATTCATCAGGAAATGCAGGGGCATCTATAACTGCATATGGATCGATTGCTGGATTCAAGGTTAATGTTTTCGTCCCTTTCACTGCTACTGGTCCTAAACTCGATCTGATCAAAGCATATGGTGCAACCGTCAAAACGATAAAGGGTTCGCGAGAAGATGTCAGGAATGCAGCGATGAATGACCGCTCTTTCTATGTCGGCCACTCCGTGTTTCCGGAATTCCGGGACGGCATCAGAACTTTATCGTATGAACTTTTCAATCAGTATGACAGCAAACTTCCAGAAAACATTTACATACCAACTTCTGCCGGTACTCTCCTTATTGGAATGTACGAGGGTTTCCGTCACCTCTTTGAGTCAGGTGAAATATCGAAGATTCCGACTCTGATAGCATGCCAGCCTGACCTTATGTCTCCCATAAAATCCGCATTATCAGGCTTGGAATACGTTCCAAGCGGAAGGAAGTCTCTTGCAGATGCCCTTGTAACAGAGAAGTCACCCCTCCTTGGGCCATTGTTAAAGATACTCAGGGAACTTGGATCTACCATTACCGTTTCAGAGAAAGAGATTATAGCTGCAAGAACCAGATTGGCTCAATCTGGCATATTCACTGAATTCAGTTCAGCAGTGGCATACGCTGCCTCCTTGAAGCACAACGCTAAGGGTGAAAAACTCGTTCTCCTGACCGGAAACGGCCTGAAGAATAAATTCCAATAGATGGAATTATTCGCCAGGAACTTTAGCGAGTGCTTTTCCAAGGGCGGTGATCATATTGATCAGAGCGGTGAATCCTTTCGTGAATTCCTTATCCTTGAAGAGGGCAAGGAGTTTAAAGAGGGAAAATTGTTCCGGATTCTTTGCACCGCTAACCATAGCCTTCAATATCGAGTCGGAATTGTAAAGTATTGCCTTGATGGTATCGCTTGAATTTTCGATGGAAACTGCGTAGAGGATAGATGGAACAAGATTCCCGAACCTCGAGATGGATGAGATTATCTCTTCGGAGCTGCCTATCTCCTTGACCAGGGCAGAGCTTGAAGGCATTACAGACCTTGCAAATGCCGCCAGATCTTCTATAGCTCCAGAATCCTTCAACGATTTTAGCAGGTCCAGGAATTGGAATGAAACTTCCCGGTTTTCCAGGAAAAACTTCAAGAGTTCTTCTACAACGTCGTTATCTTCTTTGACATCAATTTTCTGTTCACTGTCAGCTTTATCCATGTTATCCCTCTTTAAATTATCCCCCTTATAAGAGATGAGAAATAAAAGTCAGAATAGTGTTTCTTAAACCTGAAATCAGCCATACTCTCAGCGGGTGCTTTTGGTCTCTTATCATATGAGTACGAAACGGTAATTCCTTTGGAAAGACCTGTCATGGCGGAAAGCGTCACGCCGCCAGCATACTGTGCCGAGTCGAATGAAGAATTAATATCGAGGGATATACTGTGAGAAATAAACCTCGACTGTGTCACAAATGAGCCAGAGAGTTCTTCGGCCAGGAAATCGAATGCATCACCTGAAATATATACATCGTCATAATCCCTCACAGTGAGCCTTGTCTTGTTGATATTCTTAGATCCATCATTTCCCAAAAGATCATCATTTCCAAGGAATTCTCGGGTCTTGAGGGGTGGTGGAAGGACAAGTACATCATAGTTTAGTGTCTTGTTTTCTGCTGAAACAATTTCCTTGTTTTTCTGGTTGATTGAAGTGACTTTGAATTCAGTGACAAGCTCTATTCCGACAGATTCAAACTTCTCAGCAAAGAAAGCTGAGAGCTCCTGCAACGGGAATGCCCCCTTGTCAGGAGAAACAAATTTCATCTTGATTTTTGATTTTATATTAGCCAGCTGCTCCATGTAAACAAGAGCAAGCTCGAAAAAGCCCATGAGGTTTGGTGCAGATGCCCCATTTGTTGCAACTATGACAGTACCTTCTGTCAGGTTTTCGAGTGTTTTTCCCAATTCAAGTGCATGCTGCATATCGAGTATGTGCTTTGCCTCACCTTCATAACCTGGGAGCTTTTCTGGTGCGTCAGCCAGGCCGGGTGCAAGAACCAGATAATCGTAGTCAAACTTCTTTCCACTCTTCAGGTACAGGAGCCTGTTTTTCGGCCTGACCTGCATGACCTCATCACGGACAAATTCAACTCCATTGTTAAGGAGAAAGTTAACTGGTTTGACAGACTCGTTAAACTTCTTCATTCTGAGAGCGATCTGAGGGCCATCTGACCTGCAGAAATTCTTCACGTTGTTTCCAATCAGTGTAACTCTCGCATCTTTTTCAGAATTCAGGTATCTTATCTTGTTAGCAGTCATGATGCCAGCTGCACCATCGCCCACCACGACAACGTTTTTTGTAACTACCATATAAATCTAGCTCCATCTGTAAATTTCATCGGTGTGATATCGCGTATCGATATATCATGAAAATTGAAGCACCGTGTCACCATATCTGGAGTATCATTGCAATTATTATAGTATTTTCGCATTAACCGACTAAAACTGAGAAACCGGGAGTATTGAACAATCATAATAAATATGCGAATAACATTACTGAACAGAATGGACACAGGACTTAGGGTAGTATCCAAAGAAAAGGACTCAATCACTCTTGAGATGGTAAAATATGACAATACGATTCTTAGACCGATTGTAGAGGAACTGCTTAGGGATGATCAGGTCGAGGATTCCAAGTACTACATCAAGCATCCTGTTATAGATAATCCTGTTATCTATGTGAAGGTCAAGACAGGCAAGCCTCAGGCTGCCGTCAAGAGGGCTATAAAGAAACTGAGCAAGATATACGAAAGCATGTCCGCAGACCTGACAAAAGAGAAGAAAAAGCTCGAAGAGAAGAGATAGGGCGCTTGCTCTATTTAGTTGAATTTTCAGGTGAAAGCAGAGAGGCAGTTTCTGCAGAACTAAATGCAATTAGAGAGATAGAAGCCAGAACAAAGATTTTATGGATCAATTCAAAGGGTGCAATTATTGATTGCGATCTTGAGAAACTCAGCGATATGGCTTTTGCTAGGAGAATCTCAGAGGTCATAAGGTCACATGACAACATAGATGGCTTCCAAGGAACTTCACTTCCGGAAGGAAAGTTTTATCTCCGGAAAATAAAGCTTGGCATACCGAATGACGATTACACAGAAAGTGAAATAGCAGATGTTTTGTCGGCACAGGGAAGAGTGTCCTTCGCAAATCCCGATTTTATCTTAATAGCTGCGTTTGCGGACAGATGGTATCTATCAATTGTAAGGTACGTCAGAAATAACAAGGAAATGGAGTCGAGAAGGTCACCAATGAGACCTTTTTTTTCTCCAATATCTCTGCACCCAAAGTTTGCAAAATTTATGATAAACCTATCCAGGACGGTCAAGGGGGATACGATACTTGACCCTTTCTGTGGAACTGGTGGCATTCTCATTGAGGCAGGTCTATTGGGGAGAAAGGTAATCGGTAGTGACGCATCTCTGGTAATGGTGAAGGGTGCCAGATTGAACCTGAAGTATTTTTCAATACAAGGTAAAATCTACAATTCAAAAATACGTGACCTGAGGATAGATGAACGGGTGGATGCTATCGTCTCGGATCTGCCATACGGCAGAAGCTCGCCAGTGATTGGAGATCTACATTCTTTATATGAGGAGTCATTTGCTAAATTTCATGAGATCCTGCTACCTGGGCGATACTGCGTCATTATTGTCGGCGATCCAGGGCTGCTATCATTTGCGAATGGCTTTAGTGTGGTGGATTCGGTAAGGATAAAGGTTCATAATTCCCTTACCAGGTCCTATGTTGTACTTAGAAAGAACTAGACAGCGTTGCAGCAGTCATAACAATCTGCACTGGCAAAATATCAATGCTTATATAGAAGAACAAACTTACGACATTGAATGGACCAATCCCCTTATAGTCGTTTTGGTAATCCCATGCATAGAGAGATGGAAGAAGCAAGACGAAGATCAAGCGCAATTTCGAAACGAGAACTCCAAAGGATAAGAACAGAATTGTTCGAAACCAGGAAGATAATGGCACGTGACAAGGAGATACTCCTTCGACAGATTGCAGACCTGGAAAACCTTCTCAGGGCAAAGGAGAGAGAGTATAGCCTCAGGCTTAAAAACGCTGACAAGGATCTAATAAAGGATCTGCTTCCTGTCCTTGACTCACTCGACGCAGGTTCCATGTCAAAGGACCATGCCCAGGTCTTGAAACCCTTTCAGGACATGATTTTAAATATACTCAAAAAGCATGGACTTCAGAAGATCGACACAAGAGGAGAAAAGTTTGACCCTTTCCGGCACGAGGTTGTCGGTATAGTAAACGATGGTGAGGATGGCGTGGTTCAGGATAAGGTTCAGGATGGATACCTTGTAAATGACGAGGTCATCAGGACAGCAAAAGTAATAGTTTCAAAGAGGTGAAAATATTGGGAAAAATAATTGGTATAGATTTGGGAACAAGTAACTCAGCAGCAGCAGTCGTAATATCTGGAAAGCCAACGGTCATACCGAGCTCTGAGGGTGTGTCGCTCGGCGGTAAGGCCTTTCCAAGTTATGTGGCATTCACTAAAAGCGGGGAGCTCATTGTTGGCGAACCGGCCAGGAGGCAGGCCCTCCTGAACCCAGAAGGAACGGTGTATGCAGCCAAAAGAAAGATGGGATCAGATTTCAAGTTCAAGGTTTTCGGCAAGGAGTATACACCTCAGCAGATATCTGCATACATTCTGCAGAAGATAAAGCGGGATGCAGAACAGTACCTTGGAGAACCAGTTTCTGAAGCAGTCATAACCGTTCCTGCGTATTTTAACGATAACCAGAGGCAGGCAACAAAGGATGCAGGCGCCATCGCTGGTCTCGACGTGAAGAGGATAATTAACGAACCGACAGCTGCCGCTCTTGCATACGGGATCGACAAAACAAAGGAATCTCAAAAGATACTTGTTTTTGATCTGGGCGGTGGAACCCTGGATGTTACAGTGATGGAATTTGGAGAAGGTGTCTTTGAGGTGTTGTCAACTTCAGGAGATACCCAGCTGGGCGGAACTGACATGGATGAAGCCATCATCAACTTCCTCAGTCAGGATTTCAAGAAGAAGGAAGGGATTGACCTCAAGACAGACAAGAATGCATACATAAGATTGAAAGATGCAGCAGAAAAAGCTAAAATAGAGCTTTCGAGCACTCTATCCACTGAAATTAATCTTCCATACATAACTGCAACAAACACTGGACCAAAACATTTGCAATACACTCTTTCAAGATCGGAGTTTGATAACCTTATTGCACCCATAGTACAGCGGGCTATGAAACCGCTTGAGACCGCCCTAGAAGGAGCTAAGCTGAAGAAGGAAGATCTTTCAAAGATTCTTCTGGTAGGAGGTCCAACAAGGATTCCTTACGTCAGGAAGTTCGTTGAAGACTTCTTCGGAAAGAAGGTTGAGGGCGGAGTCGATCCTATGGAGTGCGTGGCTATAGGAGCTGCCCTGCAGGGTGCAGTTATAACAGGCGATATCAAGGACATAGTGCTCCTTGATGTTACTCCTCTTACACTTGGCCTGGAAACGCTTGGTGGTGTTGCGACCCCGTTGATACCTGCCAACACTACGATTCCAACCAGGAAATCACAGGTTTTCACGACTGCATCTGATATGCAGACTGCGGTCACCATCCATGTAGTGCAGGGAGAGAGACCGATGGCAGCAGACAATGTTTCGCTAGGCATGTTCAACCTCGTAGGGATACCTCCTGCCCCACGTGGAATACCTCAGATTGAGGTAACATTCGATATTGACGTGAATGGAATACTCAACGTGTCGGCAGTGGATAAGGGTACAAACAAGAAACAGGGAATAACTATATCGGCCACAAACAAACTCTCAAAGGAAGAAATTGAAAAGATGAAGCAGCAGGCTGAAAAGTTCGCTGAAGAAGACAGGAAGAAGAAGGAAGTGGCAGAAGCCGTAAATGCTTCGGAAACTCTTGCTTATACTGTTGAAAAGACAATAAGTGATGCTGGGGACAAACTTGACAAGGATACCAAGGAAAAGCTGACTGCTACGGTCAAGTCACTGCGTGACGCTATAAATGAAAAGAACCTGGACAAGATGAAAGAGCTTCAGGAAAAACTGAGTAAGGAGGTGCAGGAAGTCGGCTCAAAGATATATGAGGAAGCTGCTAAGGCAAATCCTAACCCAGAAGGGCAGACTGTCGAGCCGGGTCCAGAGACGGGCCAAAGCGAAAGTGCGCGGGAAGCACAGGGTACAACAGAACAGCCTGACCAGGCTGACAACGTTGTAGATGGCGATGAGCCGCCAAAAGACCAGTAAATGTGAACTATAATGGCCAAGGACTACTATGCCACGCTCGGTGTAAGCAAAAATGCCACACCAGATGAAATAAAGAAAGCTTTCAGAGGGCTCGCCATCAAATATCATCCCGATTCAACCAAGGAAGACAAGAAGGTGGCTGAGGAAAGGTTCAAGGAGATAAGCGAGGCATACGAAGTTCTTTCCGACCCAGATAAGAGGAGAATGTATGATCAGACCGGATCAGTCGAATTTGGACAGGGTAGATCAGATTTCACCTGGCAGGATTTCAGCCACTTTTCTGACTTCGACGATCTATTCAGCAGGTTTTTTGGAGGCGGAGGCGCTGGTGATCTCTTCGGAGGATTCAGGAATCAAGGGCCGGATCTTGACATTGCAATCCAGGTGAAGGTCTCTCTTTCTGACGTCTACTACGGCGAAACCAAGACAGTAAAGTTCAGGAGAAACAGTGTCTGCCAGGCATGTAATGGTACCGGGGCAAAGGATGGCAAAGTTGCAACGTGCAGAACATGCGGTGGATCCGGACAGCAGAGATACGTTCAGGGTCAGGGATTCTTCAAGATGGTTTCCGTTGTTACATGCAAGACATGCAATGGCACAGGAAGAATTCCACTAGAGCAATGCGCGACCTGCAAGGGTTCGGGTACAATTACGATAAGTGATTCTGTCAACGTAAACATACCGAAGGGTGCGCCCGATAACGTAAAGATAAGATTCAAGGGACATGGACAGTCTCAAAATGGCAGGACAGGAGATCTATATGTTGTTATCAGCATAACTGATGAGCCCGGAATTGTTAGGCGCGGAAACGATCTCTACATGCAACAGGAAATCTCGTTTCCGGAGGCAGCACTTGGAACTGAAATTGAGTTTAATCTCTTCAGGGAGAAGGTAGTCTTGAAGGTGCCGGCTGGAACCCAACCCGGTGAAAGCCTTCGTGCCAAAGGTTATGGTATGCCCATAATGAATTCAGGTGGCAAGGGTGATTTGCATGTGCGTATCATGGTAAACGTGCCCAAGCGCCTGAATTCCAGGGAGAAAGAACTCATTTCCGAGCTGGGCCAGATGTCCCAGAAAAAGCATTCATGGTTCTCGAAATAGTGTGATTTTTAGCCGCATATTTAGCCCTAAAGATTATTAAGTTATAAGTTGGTCCGCCGAATTTCACATGTTGCAACATTTAGAAAATTGTGTTTCCGTTAGTTTTGACAGAAATATAATGTCAATTCGGGATCATTTCTCACTTCATTTGAGTGGAAACATTTTTATTAAGAAACTGATTAGAAGATTGATGAAGGTATTAGTGGCATTCGATGGATCGGATGCGGCAAAACTTGCGTTGAAGTTTACCCAGAGATTCAGAGAGTTGACCGATAAGCTGTTTATCATATATGTTACACCTGCCGTTATGGGCACCGGGCCCACATTTGACTCGTATGTCCCATCTACAGTTTATGTAAAGCAGGATGAGGCAGCCGATAAAATACTCCAATCTGCCAAAGAACTTCTCGTTGATTTTCCCGTCGAGGTAGAATTGATAAAACTCGATGCCACAGGAGACCAGATAGCCAAGGTAATAGTTAGAACAGCTGATGAAAAAGGAGTTGACCTGATTGTATCAGGTACCAGGAAGCTGAGTGGACTCAGTAAGGTAATCCTTGGTTCAGTAAGCTCGGAAATAGTCAAGATAAGCCACATACCGGTTCTAATATGCCCTCCGGAGCAGGCGTAACTGACGGTGCGCAGACCCTGAAAGCAATTTATGATTTGCGATAGTAGTGAGCCAAATCCTATCATATATAATGCATATTCGGCTTGCAGCGTCATTCTATGTACTGGTTTTCTCAGATCTTGCCAGACAGATCGGACTTGTCACTACTGAAAACCGCTGAGCTTTTGATTTCCAGTGATTCTTTTATATCTGGAAGCGATAACCGGTGCATACTATGGGAAGCATAAGATCATCAAACGTTAAGAGAATAGCCGAAAGTCTGGTTGTACAATATCCAGGAAAGTTCACCAAGGACTACAGCGAAAACAGGGCGATAGTCAAACAGGTAGTAAACGCAACCTCGAAGAAAACTCTTAACAACATTGCAGGTTATGTAACTAGGTACATACTCAAGCTTGAATCAAGACGGAGAAAGGAAGAGGAAGAAACAACCATTCCAGCTTGATACCATTTTTCTGCATGTATCAATAATATGAGGCAATTTCTCTAGCCTCTATTACCGGTTTTTTTAAGAGCGAGGATATCAGTGCCTTTGCCGAGTTGATATTTGTAAGCACAGGTATATTCCTTCCAAGGGCCATTCTCCTTATTTCGAATCCATCTGCAACTGTGGAACCCTTTCGATCCGGAACATTTATGATAGCAAATATGTCCTGGTTTTCAAGTATATCCCTTATCGTTGGGCGCCTCTTGTCACCTATCTTGAAAACCAGTATCGACCTGACGCCATGCTGCTTCAGAAAAGCATGAGTGCCTGGAGTTGCAAATATAGTTACATTGCCATCTTTGAGAAGCCTCGCTATATCAAGGATAGCAGGCTTATATTGCTCGGAAACAGAGACTATGCAACTATCACCTATATTGGAAGCCGGGTTCTGGATTTTAAATGCCTTAGCCAGTGCCTCGTCAAGCGTGGTGCCTATGCCAAGTCCTTCTCCTGTTGACTTCATCTCAGGTGACAGAAGGACATCCGATTCAGGGAACCTCTTGAACGGGAATATCGGTATTTTGCAGAAATATGCCTTCGGTTCCGTTACATTTAACATGGAATTTTTCAAGCCAAGCGCCATGGATACACCTTCCCTTACTATATCTATGCCTGAAGCTTTTGATACATAAGGGATGCTTCTGCTGGATCTTGCATTAAGCTCGATGATATACAGCCCGTTACTGTTTGCGGCAAGCTGCAGGTTGGATATACCTTTCAGCTTGAACTCATTTACAAGGATATTGACAATATCTGTAATCTTGTTCCTGGTATCATTGCTTATTAGCGATGGCCCAAGTATCGAAATCGCGTCTCCTGAATGTGTTCCAGCTTCCTCGAGATGAACGGATATTCCGCATATCACAAATTCAGATCCATTGGATATGAAGTCCACATCCATCTCTATTGAGTTCGCAAGATATTCGCTGATCAGAACGGGATGCTCCGGATATGTCGTCAATATCTCCTTTATCCTCTCTATGCCATCCCTCAGATCATATACGATGTCCATGGATCTTCCACCTATTATGAATGACGATCTCACTATGACAGGCAATCTGATCCGCTCAAACACTGTTTCTGCATCCACCTCATTTCTTACTATCGCAAATGGTGGCTGAAGAAGTCCGGCAGCAGCGACGGCGCTTGCAAACTTTGTCCTCTCCTCTATCCTGTATATTTCTGATGGGGAGGTTCCAACGAATATATCATCGCCAAATAGATCCGCTATCTTCTTTGCCATGTTCTGCCCTGTCTGGCCGGAGAACTGGATCATTATCCTCGGTATACCCTCCTTTCGTATCACATTTACAACGTGCTCGAGGGTGAGCGGCTCGAAATACAACCTGCTCGAGAAATCGAAATCAGTTGAAACGGTTTCTGGGTTTGAGTTTATCATTATAGTTTCGAATCCCGCTGAAATAAAGGCCTTCGTTGCCTTGACAGATCCATAATCAAACTCAAGCCCCTGCGAGATCCTGTTGGGCCCAGATCCAAGGACAATTACCTTTTTCTTGTTAGTGGAGGGTGGTAGCTCTTCTGTGCCCTGGTAAGTTGAATACATGTAAGGAGTGGAGGATGAAAACTCCGCCGAGCATGTATCTATGACACGGTAGGCCGGAATTAAGTCACAATTGAGCCTGTGCTTCACTATCTCCAGCTCATCAAGCCTTGCGAAGTGTGCTATTACTGCATCTGGCACGCCGAAACGCTTCAATTCAGCCATGTTTTCAGGTATCTCGCCAATGCTGATCTTCATGACCTCGTGGACAATGTTCTCTATCTTCTGGATGAAGTATATTTGAAAACCTGTCAGCCTGGATAACTCTTCTGCATTCATTCCAGTTATAATCGCATCAAATATTGCAAACAGGCGCAGATCGTTCGGTTCAGTCAGCAGAGACAGCAGTTCGGTTCGAGGCTTGTATAAGCGGAGCCTCCTTGACTCGGTCGTGTCGAGAGAGGCAATAGCCTTCATGAGTGCCTCCTCAAAATTGGATCCGATTCCCATGACCTCGCCTACAGATCTCATCTGTACGCCTATTTTTCTATTCGAGCTTATTTTGTCGAACGGCCACCTTGGAATCTTTACTGTTATGTAATCGAGCGATGGTTCGAAAGCCGCCGATGTGTTCTTGGTGAGCGGGTTCTTGATTTCGGGCAGGTTATATCCCAGGAGTATCTTTGTTGATATCCTTGCAATCGGGTAACCCGTGGCCTTCGAAGCAAGTGCCGATGACCTTGATGTTCTTGGATTAACTTCGACGACATAGTACTTTTCACTTGCGGGATCCAGTGCGAACTGAATGTTGCAGGCACCGACAATGTGCAATGCCCTTACTATCTTGATCGCGGCTGTCCGCATCATCTGTATTTCGTAATCGCTAAGCGTCTGGCTTGGTGTTACAACAATCGACTCACCCGTATGGACACCCATCGGATCAAGGTTCTCCATATTGCATATTGAAATGCAATTGTCCGCTGAATCGCGTATCATCTCGTACTCGACTTCGATCAATCCCTGGATTGACTGCTCTACTTCCAGGTTCTCACGGGGATTCTCCGAAAAGAAAGTGTCACAGTATGTTCTCAACGATTCCCGGTTTTTAACTATCGTTCCACCCGATCCACCGAGGGAAAATGAGGTACGTACAATATAGCTTAAATCCTCCATTTCAGATATCAGGAGATCGTAATCCTGGGAGTTAAGGAGAAATGATTCCGGTACAGGTTCATTTATACTCTTCATAAGTTCATGGAACATAGTTCTGTTCTCGGCTTTTTCAATGTATTCTGGAGAAGTACCCAAAAGCTTCAGGCCAGGGCCGAACATTCCGGATCTGTGCATTTCCATCGCGGCGTTGAGTGCAGTCTGGCCACCAACTGACGCGACAACAGCATCGATCCCCTCCTTTTCTACAATCATCTTAATGATTTCAAGATTTATTGGTTCAATGTAGATCCTGTCTGCAATGGAATGGTCTGTCTGGATCGTAGCAGGGTTAGGGTTCAGCAGAACAGACACCAGGCCCTCCTCACGCAGTGCAAGTGAAGCCTGCGAACCGGAGTAATCAAACTCAGCCGCCTGTCCTATTACAACTGGCCCGGAGCCGATCAGCAGGACTTTCCTGACATCCTGGATTAGGGGCATTTACGATCTCATCTCCTTCCTGATCCTGTCAAAGAAGCCCAGCGTATCATGCGGCCCGGGAGAGGCCTCAGGGTGGTATTGAACGCAACTGACTGAGTTATCAGGATCTTCGAGTTTCTCTGGAGTGCTGTCGTTGGCATCCCACTCCAGTATCTTGAGACCCTTCGCTTCGGCAGATTCCCTATCAACGGCGAAGCCATGGTTATGTGTTGTTATCTTTATTGAAGTGCCGTCCGTAACGGCATGATTGGACCCTCTGTGTCCGAAGTGCATCTTGTATGTCTTTGCACCGTATGCCAGCGCTATGATCTGTTGCCCCAGGCATATCCCGTAAATCCTTGTCTCCCCAATACGGCTCTTCACATACTTTACGATGTTTTGAAGATAAGGTGACTCAGGGTTACCCGGACCGTTGGATATGAAAACTGCATCAAATTTATCATCGGGTATCTCTGCATCATATGGCACTACAGTGAGATCCGCAATCCTGGCCATATTTTCTATGACAGATATCTTTGAGCCCGCATTGATGAATAGAATACTCTTCCCAGAACTACTGTTATGGATTCTGGTTACTTTGTGATCGACGGTTGGATATATCAGATCCTCAGCCAGCGGATCCCTTGAGAAATTTTTCTTTTCGTCCGACTGGGAAATCCACGCACGCATTGATCCTCTTTCCCTGATCTTCTTGACAAGTTCTCTTGTCTCTATGCCGTCGATTCCAGGAATCCCAGCAGAGGAAAGGAAATCAGAAAGCTCGCCGGAAAAACCACCGCTTGGAATTCTTGCATGTGCATCCTTTGCAATCATGCCTGCAACGTTGGGGATCGCGGATTCCATCTTCCCCTTATTGATAGGGTAGTTTGCTATGGTTGGAAACGCAAAAACCAGTATCTGCCCCCTATAGGATGGATCTGTTATGGATTCAAGGTAACCGGTCATTGATGTAGTGAATACAAGCTCACCGTAGGCATTTTTCTCTGCTCCAAATCCCGTGCCTGCATAAATGGAACCATCTTCAAGTGTCAAATAATACTTCATTCAGCCTAAAAAGACGTATGGTACCGCATGATATAATATTCTCCTTCCATTCTTTCAAGTCATATGCAAAACATGAAAGATTAGTATTGAGCAAATGATTCCCTTGGAACCAGAGGAGAAAATACAGATAAAAAATGGAAAGCAGGTATACCATCAGGGGTCTAAACAGGAGGATTTATTATATCGGGCTCGCAAGGCTGATACGATCCACTGGTAGATCATCAACATTCATATTCATGCCTTTGGTGCTGATCGAAATATATAATTTGTCATTTATCTATGCAGGCGCACTCCTTGGCTTTGCAACACTAATAATGGCAATAGTTCAGCTCTATTCTGGCCGGCTGACAGATCGTCTGGGGCGCAGGTTCTTCATGGTCCTGGTTCCGATCCCGAATATACTTTTCTTTTTCCTCATGTTTCTTTCGGTGCTCCGCCACTTCTCCGTTGTCATACTGGTTGGCAGCTGGTTTGCATCTGTTATTGTAAATGCACTGCAATTTCCCGCACTTCAGGCTTCGGTTGCCGATATGAGCACTCCGGAGGACAGGATGTCCGCCTATACCATGGTCAGGATAATGGTGAATACTGGCACTGCAATCGGCCCTCTTCTTGGTGGATTCCTTGCAACCATAGGCTTCGAGTACATTTTCCTGGTGGCATCGCTTGCAACCATTGTAGAGATCTTCATCCTCTATTTTGCAGTTCCAGAGACCTATTCTCCGCAGGCAGAATCTCCGGCAGCATACAGTCAGAAAGGCCTCAAATCTACGCTGGGAAACAGGTTCTTCCTGAGCTTCGTGCTTGTAGGTGTACTTTTTATGTTCTTCTACAGGCAGACCGGGGTTTCCCTATCAGTATATGCCATAGTTCTGTCCAATCTACCTCTTATTGATCTGGGCTATCTTTATTCCATAAACGGTCTTCTTGTAGTTCTGCTCCAGTTCAGGATTCTTAAGCTGATGACGTCGAGGTGGTCCCCTCTAGTATGGCGGGGGGTGGGGGTGCTCTTTTACGCGGGTGCTTTCATGATTCTTTCTGTATCTCCGGCATTCAGCGTAATCATAATTTTCATGATAATATCGACAATGGGTGAAAACTTCACGTCACCGACGACACAGACAGTAGTGACATTGATCGCACCAGTTGACAAGAGGGGTACATATATTGGTGCTTACAGCTTCTATACAAGCTTTGGAAGCTTCGCAGGATCCATCCTTGGCCTGCTCATGCTTTCATATCTCAGGGGGATTACCCCAATCTTCTGGATACTTATAGCGACTGGCACCTTTATAATTGCAATCCTTTACATGCTGCTGGATCGCAGGTTCCAGCCAATGGCACAATCAGGATCGACGAAATCTTAGCTTGCTTAAAAATAAAGGATCAATCATCAAGTATTTCATTTATGACCCGAAGCGAGTTCTGCCAGATGACCTGCGGGGCATGGTCGCCAAGAATACGCTCCAGGTCTCCCAGTTTTTTTATACTTTCAAAACCAGCAGGAACATTTCCATGGCTCAATCCAAGGAAATCAGTGCCTATCGAGACATGATCCCAGCCAAAGCTGTTCCCTATGTATTCGGCGTGTTTCTGAAAATCTACCAGCTTAGGATCTCCACTTAGCGTCTGCGGTATCGCTGTCAGCCCTACTACGCCTCCAGTTTTGCAGATAGCTTCAATTTCCTCGTCGTCAAGGTTCCTGACATGTTTCATGACGCCGGAAGCATTTCCATGGGAGCATATTACTGGTTTTTTTGTTATTTTGCATACGTCCAGTATTGTCAGCTTGCTTGCATGTGCAACGTCAATTATAATGCCAAGTCTGTTGCACAGTTCAACGAGATCCTCTCCATAACCTGTGAGACCATAATCTTTCCGCGACATGCATGAAGCGGCAAACTTAGTGTCATAATTCCACGTCAGCCCCATGCATCTCAGGCCAAGATCCTTGAGAATGTATGCGTCATTCGGATCCGTAAGTGCGTCTGTTCCTTCAATGGATACGAGGAATTTCAGCGATGGAGACTGAATATCGGATTTTCTTCGCACAATAGGAATGCCCTGACTCCTGCTCAAATAATCGTAGAACTTGAATTGTTCCAGCAGAAGTTGGAGCATTGGGGCGGAAGACTGGGAAGGGAACTTGTAGTTCGTGGACTGATCGGCCACTCTCTCATCCCATGTGTATACATGAGGGAAGATGGCAGCAAAGACAAGGACATCCCCAAGCCTTCTAAGGCTTACGATATTCGACTGTTCAGCTACATTTACGATATCAATATGATGCGACGAAAATGCAATATCCTCATGCAGGTCTATGAATCTCATTCAGACAAGTATGCGGGAATAAATCTTAAATCTTCTTTGACCTGATCGTAAAAAGCACTCTGTGTTACATTATGGTACTGGGCTCCAATATGACGCCTACAACTTATCTAGATCAGTTTGCGTATTATGAAGATGTATTATTTTTATCTTTAACGAGGAAAGGTGTAAAAGGAGCAGCTATCATGGCTCCAGCAGAAGTGAGGAGTGCACTCACGAGAAACAAAAGCATCCATAAGATCGTTGGGGAGATTCCTGCAATTGTTGCCACCTCATTCATGATGGCGATCTCGTATGTAACCGGCAGTAACATAACATAGATCAGGGAAACCAGCAATCCGGCAATAAATGTTGATAGGAAGAGAACCACTTTTCTCTTTTGAACAATCAAAGAAGCGGCAAAGCCAGCCAGGACGATCAGGTACCATATCCCAGTCAACAAAAGAAGAAAACCGAGGATCAGTGCAATGACCAGGGAAGAAACGAAGGCAACATACTGATTTTTGTTAATCGAAGACATTTCACGCCACCTCCGGGTTAAGATGAATTATAGACATCACATTTGCGCTGTTAATATCCGAGGCTTTTGCAGCGAATAGAAGTGGAAGGTAATCACCATTTATCCAGTTCATCACATAGTTGGAATACTGGCTGCTAGCGGGATCCTCACTCTGTCCGCCCGGATATACCCCGATCGACCTTGAAACGTTGGAGAGATTCACAACCATTACCCAGCTCTGCCCGCCAGTCGGATAATTTGACGGTCCTACCCCGGAAGCATCATTCGGCGTATTGAAATCTCCACCCTTTGAGATAGGCCCAACATTGAAGCTGCTCAAACCAAAGAGGTTGGGGAAGAGGAAGCCGTAGAATTTTCCCCAGGTGAAGTTACCTGAAGGATAAATGGCGATAAGATGATCCATTGCCTGGATAACAGCTTGTTGAACCAAGCCCTGCATTGTCGACTGGTTGTCGGTGGAAAACGGTGCGGCCGAATAGTTCAAAACGTAATGAATTAAATCAACATCCAGTGAAGCATAACCAGTTGTGTTGGGAAGGCTGCCGCCCATACCGGATGGCACTCCCAACACATCGTTATTACCCGGAATCCATCCGATCTGTTGAAGATATGGCATGAAAACGTCGTTGAAAAGGTACTGGTAAGTGAAGAACCAGAGCGAAGCGGCATCAGAGCCAGTTCCCATGCTGTAATTCCATCCAGAGAATATGTCGGCAGCACGCTGAAGCGTCTTGTTAGAGGAACCCGAAATATATGACATTATCTTCGGTACAGCCAACTGTGCCGAATAGTCTGTATAGTTATGCTGCTGGAAAGCCGATAGATCCTGCACGGAAATTCCAGTATGATTATTCAGGTAGTTCACTTCCATCATGGCCCTGAAACCATCTGAAAATGACATTGTGTTGCCATACCAGTACGGATACGCAGGACCAACCTGCCTCTGGTTTGAACTGACGATGAACCCAGCAGCGGGATTGACAACTTGCGGGACCATGTCATACGGGACCGAACCTGAGATATATTCAGAACCTGAGCCCGGCATAATTGCGCCAGGATTATATGTTGAGCCAGAAAAAATTGGGTAGTATGCAGGCGAAATATCCGCTATCATCGTACGGTTTGCAAAGGCAAAGTTCTGATACGGTGCCTTCCAGATGGAAAGTGAATTCCTGAAATCATTCCAGTTCGAAGAGGTCATTATGTTAAGCAGGGCGCCCAGATCATTCGAGAACATGTTACCCATCCAGTCCATCACCAAGGCCATCGAGCCGTTCTGAACCATGACCGGGCCAAGGTTGGTCCAGTTAACTTCCATGCCGTTTATCCTGTATGTATTGAGAGGATGCAGGGTAGAGTTCCAGTAATAACTGTTGCCGGAAATTTCCTGGACAAAGAAAAATGTACCATCAGATATTGCCTGCGTGTCTGTAAGCGTCCAGGCTATGTTGCTGTTAAATCCGATAACAATTGCTGGGTCTCCGGGCAGTACTACGCCGTATGCGTCAATGCCAGGCGCCACAAGCTGCACCTGAAACCAAATTGCCGGCAAGCTGAAGCCGAGTACTGGGCCTCCCATGAGTATCGGGTTTCCGGTGCTGGTTCTGTTGCCAGCTATAACTATCTCATTGCTGTGATCCGGTACATTGACGGGAAAGTAGGTCGGCGGATCGTACGCAAATTCCTTTAAAAGGAGTTTTGTCATTGAAATAACGGTGGCATTTGGGGAAAAAGTATCCTGAGACTCGGCCAGGACACCAGGATTAGCCTTACCAGAATAGCCAGCATAATAGTACGATTGCACGGGGGAAAAAGTCGGTAAAAGGTTGTAAGTTGCATTTCCAATCATGCTGTATATCATGGAAAATTGCAGACCGGTATCTCCAAACTCAAGTGTCTGAGTCATTACTTCCTGCACCGCGAATGAGTAAACGGGTGTCCAGTAATATGGCGTAACTCCAAGCAGCTTGAATAGAAGAGGAAGCGTATTATGAGCCTGAGAGTAATTTATATACGCGTTTACGCCGT
>JAKATM010000007.1 GCA_021818765.1 Thermoplasmata archaeon
TTCACCAGCAGCTACAACGCCCTTGATTGAAAACAGTTCATCTATTGTCATAATAATTTATCTTTTCAAAGCATATAATCAAGGTACCTAAAAACTAAGTTCAAAAGCCTGACAATCGGAATGAAAAGAAAGCATAGGATGTATTCGTTTTTGATCAATCTTCTTCAATATCATAAAGGAATGCTAAACAGCCGTGAATTATAGTATTTTAGTATGGCTAAAGCTATAATGCAGCAAGAACCAAGAACTTTCGAGGCAATCTGGAAACATATTTGAACTAAGTTTCACTAACTAATTGATTGTCTGTTGGAACGTGTCACTAATAAAAAGATAATTTTGTCATACGTTATAGTCCTGGTTGTTACAGCCTCTGCGATGCTGAGTGTGATGGCTGCTAATGGTTCGGCTGGATCTGCAATCGTCACTCCGGTAGCGGGTCCCGGGCAGAATACAGGAGCAGTTTTTCTCGGACCCATGCAGGAAATTGCCGATTATGCCAAGGGATGTCCCATGCCTTCGGCCAGTCAGAATGAACCGAGCCATGCATACAATGGTACAGTGAACGTTGTTATCGGGCTCAACCCGAGCAATGAAAGCATGTTGCAGCAGTTTCTTTCGGACGTATCCAATCCTTCTTCACCCCTATATCATGAATACCTGACCAAGGAACAGTTTGATACGATGTTCGGTGGTTCATCTGCTATCTACCAGGATCTGGTATCTTATCTGGCACGGAATGGAGTTACAAGCGTGAACGAGTTCTCCGACAGGATGGAGGTGTCTTTCTCTGCCTCGGCCGGACAGATAGCAGGTATTTTTGGGGTATCATTGATGCGATTTGACTCCTCTCAGGGGTCATATTTTGCCCCATATGGGGCACCCTCATTACCGTATGTCATAGCAGGTGATGTATCTGGTATTGCCGGCTTGTCCAACTATTCTGTTCTGGTAAACGAACATTCGCCACTTTCAATACAAACCGAGCAAATTGCGGAAAAAATTGCACAAAATACGACGCAGAACGGTTATCCAATCCCCGTCAACTCGACCAGCGCCCAGTACCTATTCGGATCAGACATGCAGATTGCAATGCAGGAAAAGACACTGTTCGATCAGTTCGGCTATCCCACCAACATGGTGGAGGCCACCATTCTCTGGAGCGGTGAGTACACTGGAACCACAAAGGAGATAACTTCTACTGGAGGCCTAATTTCACCCGATACTTATGTTGGGCCTTTCGTACCTTCCGATATATACACTTATTACAATGAAACCCTTCCACCTGGCGAGCCGCATAGCAGGATATACGCCTACCCAATAGACGGCGCCCCTCTCCCAGGCATAAGGGCATCATATGATTCGACAGGAGCATATGTGGAGAATACTCTTGACCTGGAGATGCTAGGCAGCACTGCTCCGGGTTCTTCAATCTACAACGTGTACGGAAACAATTCATCCACCGCAAACCTCGTGGATGCATTCAGTTCAATCCTGAACCCGCTTCCGGGATATTCGGCTCTTGACAATGTTTCGGTGATATCAAATTCATGGGGAGGAACAGATGGCAACTGCTCAATCTGGTACAACGACCTTCAGGAAGCCAACGCAAGAGGAATCACTGTTCTGGCTTCCAGCGGTGATGACGCGGACAGCACGTCCAGCTCCGAATACATAGGATCAAATGTCAGTTTTCCCGCTTCTATGGCATACAATAATTTTGGGATGGTTGCGGTGGGCGGGGTTACCGTGACACTTAACACATCTCTTGATATTTCATCCGAGACAAACTGGTATGAGCCCGCATCACTTTCCACCCTTTCTACGGCAGTAGGAACAACATCCGGCATATCAAGCGTTTTTCCCGAGCCCTCCTGGCAGATTAATTCGTCTGCAAACTCCATAATAAACGGAAAGGGTCGGGGAGTACCGGACATCTCGGCACTTGCAAACAACACAATAATGACCCTCACTGTGAGCGGTTTCACCTATGACGCGACCAACGCATCCCAGGGGTATCCGTTCGAAGCCGTGGCTGGAACGAGCATTGCATCCCCTCTTACTGCTGGCGTCATTGCGGAGATAGATCATTCAATTGAGAGCCAGGGATCACAGCCGCTGGGTTTCCTGGATCTGACCCTTTACAGCATCGGGACGGCAGAGTACAATCTTGTGTCTTATCCAAGCGGAGTGGGACATTACGGCCCTTCTGCTTACAACACATCACTTTCAAGTAGGCCATACAGGCCAGTGATACATGGATATAACACACTTTATGCAGATCGCTATGGATACAGCCTTCTAAATGGCTGGGGATCAATTAACGCTTATAATTTTACATCATTTGTCATGAATGAAAATTTCACTATCCGTTCCGGACTGCTATCCGGTGTGATGGATACCATGAATCTTTCCAGCATCAACGCTACCTCTTTCAAGGCTGATGGAAATGTATTCAGCAGCTTCAATGCATCTATCCAGCAGAACTTTTATCTTGCCTCAAGCCTTGGAACACCGGCATTCTGGATACAGGCAATCATACAGATCTCAGGACTGAATGGGACCGGCTTTTCCGGGAACTTTTCGCTGCAGTTAGAAACGCCGTACATGGGTCTCTACCCGGATCTTGCAAGATATGAATACAATTCCACTGCCATCTTTATTCCATGGGCTTATCCCTTCAATATAACATCGTTGCTTGAAACAACGCCAGGTTACCTTGGTAGCATCATTAGTTCTAGAATTGGGACGGCTGAACTGTCTCTCCCAGTACCAGGTGCTGCTTACATTATCGGCAGGCTTCACTACGATTATTTCTATTCTGATTCAGTCGTGTCTACGGGACCAGACGGGTCACCGGGAACATCGGGAACATTCTCACCGCAGTTGCTTGTTACCGGGGCATTGTCCGCGAAGGCTGGCGTCTTTGGACCGGGTACGGGAGGAAGCGTGGTTCCGATGCTTCTTCCTTTCGAATCCCAAACATGGGTCTCACCCGAGAGCAGTGTAATTTCCCTTCAGGCGACGCAGAGCGGATCAATTGGTGCGAATATTGCGTATTCTCCTTCAGGCAATGATAGCTGGACCTTCAGCTACCATGAAAAGAGCCTTCAGCAGGGTATTTACTCGAGTGTTCGTGGTAACTATGTTGTTACCTTCAACGAGACAGGTCTCCCCGCCGGTGCTTCATGGTACGTGAATATTCTGGGCTTGCCGCCATCTCCAGAAATACCGACAAATGGATCTTATTCCGCAAACGTAACTGATGGCCCGTACCAGTACAGCGCCTACTCATCTGATTCAATTTACGCTCCCACCAATAATGGAACATTCATCATAAATGGCGGGAATCTTTCTATAACCCTGCACTTCGAGAAAAAACTATACAAAGTTACTTTCATTGAATCAGGTCTGCCATCCAACGTGACATGGTCCCTGGACGTCTACGGTGTGACAAGTACAGCAAATATTCTTGCAAATAGTGTGAGCTTGAATCTTACAAATGGGACTTACAGCTATAATTTTTCCAGATCCAGTAACATATATACTGCGGCACAGTTCTATGGGACGTTTACGGTCAACGGCTCAGCGATCTCGATTCAGATCGAGTTCTTCAAGTTGAAATATTCCGTAAGCATCTCGGAATCCGGCCTGCCTGCTAACCAGAACTGGACAATTCTCTTTGACGGTGTAAAATATAATCTATCAAGCATCCCGCTGGTATTATCCTTGACAAATGGATCATATGCCTATACCGTCTACAGCGTCAGTGGATACAAGATTTCGAGCCCCGCCGGTACTTTTGTTGTTAGCGGATCTGCGGCATATCTCGTTATACAGTTTACGTCGCCCAATGCACTCGCGTTCGAGGTTGAGTTCATACTTGCAATTGTTGCCATGGTGGCTGTGGCCGGGTTCCTCTTCTACCTTCTGGCAAGAAAGAAGGTATGATTTTCATCCTTAACGCCTGGATCCAAATATTATGCAGGAGTCACCGAACTCATGCCAGCGGAATCCGTGATCGCTGGAAGCCTCATATGACGATCGGATAAGTGCAATATCAGCGAAGGCCGACAGGAGAAGTATATGTGAGGTGGTAGGATCATGCATTCCTGTAACTATTCCGTCGAGGCCAGTCACTGTATTTTGGTCTATGAATATCGAGGTAAAACCCTTACCAGGCATGAAGGCGTTATTTCTATACACTGTTGTGAGAGCCCTGGCAACCCCTGTTCCAACAGCTATTATCCTTCCTCCATTATCTCTTGCTTTTGAGATCATTTCCGCAGTCCTGACTGGCAGGTGGTAAAATTCAGGCAAAAGGCTCTTCTGATGAAAGAATTCCGAGGCATCAAGCGATCCAAGGTTGCAATGTATAGTTAAGGGGGCAAGTTGAACTCCTCTCCTTCCTAACAGCCCTAAGACATCGCCGGTAAAAGGCCTCAATGCGCATGGATATTCCACGGATCCTTCAACCGTTGCTAATTCCGAGGAATAGACCGATTCTGGATAGGAAGGGCTGTTCTCCCCATATATGATGAAATCCCCCGATCCCTTCATGAGACTTTTGAATGATTCGGTGTCAGAAATCGAGACATGCCAGTATCTTCCGTATCTCTCGTATCTTTGTTCCAGTGTAACGAAGGAGCCATCGGCAAACATTATCTTGTCCCCGCCATGGTATTCATGCAGGCGATCCCTTATCTCTGCTATCGTGCCATCCTCACAGTATCCAAAATTTACCCTTACAGGCCGATCATGGTCTCTGGCGAAACCCTTCAGGCTTGAGCGGATGATTCTGCTATTGTTAAAGACAAGCAGATCCCCTTCCTGGAGCAAACCCGCAATGTCGCTGAACCTTCCAATTGAATATGTGCCGGATGATGGGTTGATTGATAATAAATTGACATCGGATCTCTTTTTTCCAAGGTATTCAGATGGAATGCCTGCAGAAAATTCCCTTGTCTGAATTAGGTATTCAGGGAGCCCGTTCATCTCCTCACCTCTGCAATAATTCTATCGAATACAATCCGTGCCGCATCTGCAGGGTCCTTCAACTGCGCAGGATCTGCTTCAGGATCCGCAATCCTGTGCATTTCCGTGTACATGTCCCCAGGGTCGATTGAAATAAATTTTGTATCCTGGACTTCCAGTTTCATGGTCTCCATCAGGAAATCCATTGCAGTCTTTGACGCACCATAGAAGCCCCAACCGGGATAGTGTGTAGAGGCTGCATCTGACGTGATATGAACAACCGCATGAGGATTGCATTTCCGCAGGAATTCCTGAACCATGAACGTGCTGGAGACAACGTTGACTTCCAGATCGTTCCTGAGGTTGTTTATGTTTTCATCCTTTATGTTTGTCACCTTCGATACCCAGCCCGCATTCAATATCAGCAGCGTTGGGTTCCCCAGCAACTTCTTCGTCTCCGTTATGACTCTCTCAACATCCGCCTCAAATCGAATGTCGGCTTTCAATCCAAGAAAAGAGGGCTCCTTTAAATCTACTTCCAAAGGCCAGCCTCGGGAAAATGTGCTTACTTTCCACCCATCCTTCAGGAATAGGCTCACAAGTTCCTTGCCAAGCCCTCTTGATCCGCCTGTTATTATTACTGTTTCTGCCATGAATGAAGAGGGCTTGTCAATAAATAAACATATTAGTTTATAAAGTATATATACAGTTTCATGGCGAGATTCCAAGAATCGACTGCACCAGGTTTTCCAGATCCCTGGTTCTTATATTCGGGGTAAGGGCAATTTCGTCCTTGTAAAATACTGCTTCTGCAACAATCTGACCTCTGGTTGTTATGTCAAAACTGAGTGAGTATACGCTTGAATCCTTGGTCGGGATATCCTCTATCACATCGAGTTCCGGTTTGTCCTCTTCCTTCAGTTCACAATATGCATACTTAAGCGAAAAATCGCCTGCAACTATTTGTGGATTACCTGATTCCTGCAGTTTAGAAAGCAGGTTCTTGAACGCTTGATCCTCATGACCGGTTATGTATCGTTTCGCAGAGCCCAGCCTTTCCTTTCTCTTATGATCCAACATAGCACTTTAAGACAATTCTGAATATAGGCTTTTCCCAGAATACGGAAAAGGTTGCATGGACAGGAAATCGGTCAGAAGAGAACACATGCACAGCCGGTCACTTTGTAATCAACTTCCTGAAATCATTGAGATTCAGTACATTGACTACCTTCTCGGGAGAAAGCCATCCCCTCCTGGCGATGGCAGCTGCAAATCTTATGAACCTCAGATCGGAGATACTGTGCGCATCGCTACCGAGCGCAAACCTGACACCGCTATCATGCATCCTTCTGACAATATCCGCGGGAAGATCAGATCTTTCAGGAAAACCATTTATCTCAATGAAAACCTTATTTTCAATGCACTTTTCCACCACTGCATCAAGATCGATGCTGTACATCTCCCGGGTA
Organism: Thermoplasmata archaeon; assembly: GCA_021818765.1. Taxonomy (GTDB): domain Archaea; phylum Thermoplasmatota; class Thermoplasmata; order Thermoplasmatales; family Thermoplasmataceae; genus UBA582. The sequence goes on from JAKATM010000007.1 coordinate 6,441, forward strand.
CCTATAAGCCGCCCGGTTGGATGCGCTAACGCATTTATGCGGCCGGATTCTATTGCCTTTACAATCCTCCCCGTGTTTTCATCCCTGTCGGAGGAAACATACTGATGGAGCGCAGCAAGGACATAATCCATCTGGTCAAGTGTGTTTGGCGATAAATCAAGGGATCCATCCCTGAGTATCTCAAGCTCCACCCCCTTTAATGCAGGTATCCCGGCCCTGGTTGACTCTTCCTCTATGTGGGCGTTGAGCTCGGAAAATCTTTCCGCATCAAGGCCATGAGCAATTTTGAGGCCCTGGCTGTGGTTTGTCATGGCTAGATACTCTAGCCCGCTCTTCTTGGCTTGGTCAAGCATCTCTCCAAGCGAGTTCCTGCCGTCACTGTCATTAGTGTGCATGTGCAGGTCGCTCTTAATGTCGCCATAATTGACAATATCTGGCAGGGAGCCATCCATCGCTGCCTCTATTTCTCCAGTATTTTCACGAAGTTCTGGCTGTATGAATGCAAGCCCCAGGCTTTCATAGATGCCCTTCTCATCGCTGCCTGCAATCCGTGTCTCTCCTCTGAAAAGCCCATACTCGTTCAGCTTCAGCTCCCTGGAAATTGCAACGTCACGCAGGTGAACATTATGATCCTTGCTTCCGGTGAAATACTGCAGTGCTGCACCGATTGAATCAGCATCTATAAACCTGAGATCGCAAGTAATTCCCAGTTTCAGGTTTACGGTTATCTTTGATTCTCCAGATACGACCACGCCTGAAACAAACTCGGAACCGATGAAAGCCTCTGCTGCCTCTTTTCTTCTGGTCGAAGAAGCCAGAATATCCAGATCACCTATTGTTTCCCGCATCCTTCTCGCGGATCCGGCGACTATGAGATTATCAAAAAGACCCGTTGTTTCCAGATATGCCCTGAGCGATTCTATATCTCCATAGGCCCTACCAAGCAGTATCCTCGATGCCCCAGATCTGGAGTAAACCCCAATTCCCTTGAGGAGATTTGACTCGGTTTTTTCCCCGAATCCGGGGAGACCTGCAACCTTGTGCGCCTCAATTGCCTTTTTGAGACTTTCAACATCGGTTACGCCAAGATTGACGAAAAGAGCACCTATCTTCTTTGGGCCAAGTCCCTGAATCTTTCTTAGATTCCTGAAGTCTACAGGATACTTCTGTTTCAGCTTTTCATAAGCGTCTATTTTTCCCTCCTGGACGTATTGCTGGATCTTCTTCTCAATGGCGGATCCAACACCGTCAATCTTCCTGAGTTCATTTCTCTTGTAGATTTCACGGATATCCTCGCCGAGCGCTGTAATGTTGGCGGACACCTTTCTGTATGCCAGCGATTCCCATCTGTTACCCTCAATCTCTTGAATATCTGCCATTTCGCCAAATATCTCGGCAAGCTCCTCGTTTATCACCATAAAACATGATCCGGTTGAATATCTACTTTACCGACGCCAGGCCGCAAAAGAACAGTTCAGAACAGGTCGAGACATTCCCATTAGTGTATTCAGCAGTGCTGTCAGCATTGCTCTACGCACAAGCATCGTGGTGATCAGGCGTTTGCAGCACATATTTTGATGATATCGACTCAGGCAGGTAACTTAGGGCAACAGAGTTAAATGTTTTAAGGCAGTTTCATATACATCCTTATGGCAAAAGCACTTTTCTTAATATTGACAGGAAAGGAAAACCCCGCAAGAGCTGACCTCGGACTGATTAGCGCATCCAGATCGGTCGACAAGAAGAGGTATGACGACCTGAAGGTTATTTTCTTTGGAGCGAGCGAAGAATATATCACCGATCTAAAGGGACCTGCGCTGGATGCATTCAAAATACTTTACAACGCAGGCGCAGTTGATTCAGCCTGTATTGCGGTTGCAGAACGCCTTGGAAAGAAGGAAGCCCTGGAGAATATGGGGGTGAAGCTCCTGCCTGCTGGAGAGCGCATAGCTCACTACGTTAACGAGGGATATCAGGTCATAAGTTTTTGAAAATTTACGATTTCAACTGTACCCGGGCTGGCATGACTTAGACGTTTGCCAGGACTTTAAGTGAATTTACAAGCTTGGTTTTCAATTTCCAATTGTGTGTGTTCGGACATCTACATCGCATGGGCGAAAACATGACGTACCCGGCAGTCCTAGATTCGATCAATTCTCTTCCCCGGACACCAGGCAAATCATGAAATGCATTGGGCTTTATGGTAGCCTTGAAACCTGCACAATCATTAAGGATCCAGCTGAACGGAGAACTAGATATTCTATAATCTTGGAGAAAACCTTAATCTTGGCTGTATGAAAAAAATCAGCTCTTCTCTATCTTCTTCTTGAGATCCTTTATCTCTTCCTGCAATGCCTTATTTAAAGGGTTCTTTCTTGCCTTTTCCTCTAACTCCACCAGCTTGTCTTCCAGACTTTTCTTTTTTCTGGAAAGATCCCTTTTACCCAGTCCCATGTAATTGTATCACACGCAGATAATAAAATATTCGTTTTCTCCTGTTTTCCTTTAATGCAAGGATAATGCCGCTTTCCTTGTATACATGTAAATCAGGACAGAAAATACCTGATCATATATTCAGGTAAATCCGTTGCCTTCTGATAGTACCTGTAACCATACTGTTCAACTATGGTCCTGGCCTCCCTAAGCGATTCCAGCTTCCTCCTTGTGTCAACATGAAACCATGAAGGAAAGATGTTCTGGTCCTCATGCATGTCATGCCTGGCAAGCATCTGTAAAAAATCTGCTGCTTTGCTCATCGCTGAATCGTTCTCTTCTGAAGAAATAATGTCTATCAGCGACTTTCCGGCCCTCCTTATCATTATGTGATCGGACAGAGCCTTCTTTATAGTTTCATGAATTCCTTTATCCTCAGGCAGTGTGCTCTCAATCACTGGAAAAACCACATTTTCCTCTATCTCCATATGGCATTGCGTCTTAAAGTGGATGATGCTTTCAAGCTTAGCAGGCTTAATACTCGATCCCGATGAAATGAACTGCCCGATCGCAAAATGATCCACCAGAAGCAACGCAATTAAATCTCCCATCTTACTGCAGAAGATCATGTCATGTCCCTTAAAGATGATCTTTGTCCGGACGGTGCATAAAGGTAAGCTTTTAACTTAAAATTGCATTAGCCAAAGTTGCCAGAAACGGTTATAAAAATCACAGACCTGAGGAAAAGTTACGGTAAATTTGAGGCAGTCAAAGGCATATCTTTTGAAATTTACCGTGGAGAGATCTTCTCAATACTAGGTCACAATGGAGCGGGCAAAACGACAACCCTTGAAATTATTGAAGGACAGAGAAACAGGTCTTCAGGACAGGTCGAGGTCCTTGGAATGGATCCTGAAACCAGGAGAACTGTAATCTTACAGCATGTAGGGATACTGCCGCAGGATTTCAACTTCCTTGAACTCATAAACTGCGGCGAGGCGATAGATTTTTACATAAGGTCCCTGAATGCTAGAGATACCGTGGATGGGATACTTGAGCGGGTTGATCTGCTGGACAAGAAGGGATCACTGATAAAGAACCTGTCGGGCGGGGAAAAGCACAAGCTTGGATTGGGACTGGCGCTGGTCAACGACCCCGAGATTCTCTTTCTCGATGAGCCCACAACCGGACTCGACCCCGTCGCACGGAGATCCGTCTGGAAGATAATAGAGAAACTGAAGGGCTCGGGGAAGAGCATCATACTTACAACGCACTATCTTGAAGAGGCACAGAAGCTTGCAGACAGGGTTTGCATAATGGATCGTGGCATAATTACAATAACTGCCACTCCGGATGAGATAATTCACAAATACGGTAAAGGTTCCGTGCTGCGCCTATCTTTTGACGAAGCCGACATGAATGGTTTTTTGAGCCTTGGAATGCAGCACCGGCGGTCGGGTGATTTTATTGAGATGGATATATCGTCAATGGATGAGTTCTTCTCTATCGTCGACAGGTTCAAGGAGGCTCAAATATCTCCGCAAAACCTTACGTTAACACGTGACACCCTCGAAGATATCTTCATCGACCTCATGGGAGGTGACACAAATGAAGCTTAGCCGCATACTTCTATACCTGAAGCTGGATGCAAAGTCGTTCATGCGTGGAAAAACCGGCCCTTTCTTCCTTATAGTATTTCCCATCATCCTGATCCTTCTCTTTGGCTCAATATTCGGCGGAAGCGGGATATCATCAAAGACAACGCTCGTGGTGCAGAACCTTGATCCAGGAAGTGACACATGGGCTATCGTTGAAGGGATAAACCAGACTGGGCTCTTCAGCGTCGTAGTTATTGCTCCCAATGTCAATATATCGACCTACATTGCGCAGAATAGCATTGACAGTGCCCTGCAGATACCTGAAAACTTTTCTGCAAATTTTGCCAATGGAGTGATAAGCCTCACATATTACAGCAACCCAAGCAATCCGGTAGCCTCGGCCCTGGGCCAGACACTGGCAAATGACATAGCCCAGTCATACAACTCAAACCTTGCAGGCGGGAAGTCTGTGTCTCTTGTTAACAGACCGGTTCTTGCGAAGTTCACAAAGACAATTGACTACTACATACCGGGCTTCATAGGATTCACGATACTGAGTGGAGTATTTGCCCTCATATACCAGGTTCCAAATTATAGGGAAAAGAAGATTTTCAGGCAGCTTTCTTTCGTCGGGCTTACCAAATCTGAATGGCTTGCTGCGAGTGTTATATTCTTTACACTATCCACGTTCTTATCGGACCTCATCCTTTTAGGGATAGGATATGCCGTTTTTGGGGCAAACCTTTCACTTACAATCAGATCAATACTGCTCTCGGCACTTGTCATCTTTCTGGGGATGATATCATTCCTGTCTATCGGCCTGCTCGCCGGTCTTCTAACAAAGGAAGAAAATTCGGCAAGCCTGATTGGTAACGTAATCTTCTATCCAATGCTCTTCCTGTCTGGAGTGTTTTTCCCCATAAGCGATATGCCCGCATTTCTCCAGGTAGTTTCTGAATTCCTGCCTCTTACATATTTCATAAAGGCACTGGACAACCTGATCCTTTTCAACGACATTCAGGTTGTTATCCTGCCAATCATAATCATGGCTGTTATTGCTGTTCTTCTATTTTTTTCAGCGAGCTACATTGCGACGAAGAAGGAGAGGTTGTAGCCTAAAAGAAGGCATGCTGTGAAAAGAATAGGACAATATTTTGGAGTATTACAATTATATACTCCCTAAAAATGCTTATCAGAATAACATGACTCTGGGGAAAAATGGCGTAAGAAACATAGCAGTGATCGTGGGGGTTATTGCTGTTGCCGCCGTCCTGCTTGCAGTTTTCGCGTTCCCGGCGTCCCCTCATTTTGGCTTTGTTTCGGAGCAGCAGACAAACAGCATAATGCACCAGAATCTTACCTCTTCCCAAAGTTCGAGTTCAACCGTTTCAAACTCGACCAGCGGAGAAAAAAAGGCCGAGGCCAAGGATTACTATTCCGGCAGTTATACCGTCACTATATCCATAGTTGAGTACAATTCATCCACATTTGCATCGAAGGCTTATAGCAATTTTAGCCAAATTCTTGGCTCATCCCTTTCGCTTTCTTTGACAGGCGTTACCTTGAACAACACGACATTTAAGGGCTTCCATATAACTTATGGATTCGTCAGCGTTTCCCTGTATAACTATAATATATTTTTCGCAGCCGGTCTTGATGGATCATACCTCTTCCTGATATATGGCTCCCTGTCTACCGGGAATTCTTCGGAAGTCGCTGCACTCGCAGATGCCCAGGCTTCTGCCATGGTTTGATCCTCTCTGGATTGATACTTTATTGGGCAGAATAAGCTGCCTCTCTTGGTTGTCTATTCCTGTGAAATGCAGATAATACTAGATAACAAATGCCAGTATCAGCACAAGCATGAATGCAACTATCATGTAAATCATGTACCATGTGATGGAGCTGTTCATTACCCTGTAAGCGAACTGTCTTGCAAATCTCCTGTATCCCGACGCGAATGACTGCATGGCATACCAGAAAACGTCCACAACGCTCATCTGCCTGTTTCCATCTCTTATGCCGGTCCTGAGGATTCCTTTCAGCATCAGCCTGATATTGCTGGCATATGCGAACGAAGTGTAATACTGATAAAAGTCAACACCGCCATTCCATCTGGGGACAACCCTCGGCTCTCCTCTCCTCCTGTCGAATACAAGGTACGCCAATGCAGCAAAGACGGTTATTATCACAAGAACGTACAACGGTGAGATGAGACCGAAATCAGCGGCGCTAAACCTGGACTGAATGGTGAAACCATTGTAAACGAGAACTGAAGGAAGACCGGAAATAAACTCCGGCTGGACGAGAAAATTCGCTAAGACGAAGAGCAGGACAAGTACCCCTCCAGCAGCGAACAGGACATACCCCTCAAAATTCTTCATGCTTCCCCTCGGGCGTCCATGGACCTGGGTGAATGAGAGCACTTTCATCATAGATGCAGACGCAAGACCTTCTGCAAGCGCAATCATCGATCCTGCGACAACGCTCGCAATCCCTATGAGTCCATACTGGTATGCACCCATGAAGAATGACTCAAGAAGCATCCATGTCCCGAGTCCCCCGATTGTGGGAAGCAACCCTGAAAGGGACATGGTTACAAGGAACCAGCCGATAGTCAGGGCAGAGCTTTTCCTGCTGTCTATTTCACTGAAATTCTCCTTTCTGGTCGTTCCAATTCCAATGAAGAGACCTGTCTTGGCGACAGAATGTGCGAGCGCAAATATGAGTATAACGGAGAGGAGATATGTTTTCAGGACGCTTCCATCCAGGGCAACATACAACCCTATGGCTGCCAGGATGGAGCCATTGTTTTCTATTGTGCTGAAACCACCGAGCATCTTCATGTTCTCCGACACATAGGCGAAAAGTGCTGCAAAAAATACCGTGATCACTCCAACTGCAAGCAGGAAGAATCCAAGATAAAGCGAAGAAGGACTAAGAAGCATGACCCTGACTATTCCGAACACACCCATGAGTGTCATCGTGGCACTGAATAGTGCCGAGTCATTCGCAGGCGCATTTCCATGGGCAATAGGAAGCCACTCGCTTATCATGAACGGTGTGATGCCCATCTTGGTCATGCACCCGATCGCAATCAGGAGCAGGGGGAGATCCGACGTCAGGCTCTGGAAACGAAAGTCCAATGTACCTGTCTCCTGGACAGCGAAGATTGCGCCAATTATAAGGAACACTGTGCTGATTTCGCTGAAGACCATGAAAACATATGCTGCGTTCCAGTGCTCCTTGTTAAGGCCTATGGATACATACGCTGGGATTGACATTATCTCCCAGCCTATGATGAATGTCACATAGCCTGAAGACTCAAGAACAACCATCATGCCGAGCACTGTCATCGCAAAAAGAGGCGTAAGCCACTTTCCATAGCCCGATGAGTACGTCATTGAGAATACGGAAACCAGGATCCATGCAATCGCAGCTATCAGCGAGAAATAGGACAGCGGGTATGCAACATCCGCAGAGTCAAGAAGCGTGAACACTGCCAGAACAAGCGATCCAAGGATTACCAGTGAATAAGATGCTCTCCTCCACTTGATTCCGACAGGAATCGCCACCGCCGTTAGCAGGAGCGAGATATAGACTGGAATCATGTTTTGCCCTCCTTGGCCTTCACGAGCGCCTCAAGAATTGTATATGGGCTGGGTGGGCACCCGTAAATTTCAATTATCGACCCACTGGCAAGCCGTGGTTCCTTTCCGATAATCCCTCCACTTATGGCACATGCCCCTAAGGAGATGATAAGTTTAGGATCTGGCATCGCTTCGTATGCATTCGCTATGACCTGTTCCATTCCATGTGTATACACGCCCATGAGGACAAGGGCATCTGCGTGCCTTGGCGTGTTGGTAAAGAATATGTTCAGTCGGCTTGCATCGAACTGCGGTGCGAGTATTGAAAGCAGCTCCGTGTTACATGCGCCGCAGGTGCCAGAGTCAACGGGATAAAGGTAGAAAGATCTTGACAGCATCTTATCGACTTTTCCCGTAATATTGTAGTTTCGCTGATCTCCAGTGGGCTTGTAATCAGGCAGACAGAGCCTGCATGATATGCATCTTCCGGGATTCCATTTTCCGTCATCCAAAGCTTTTGTCGGGCACGCAGGCGATCCGCTGCCCACAAGCCTTGAAGGCCACAAAGGCGGTTCTTCTGGATTCGCTGAAGGGAACTTCTCCGTCCTCCTTCCATTCCTGATCCCCTTAAGAAACCAGATGGTGTTCTTCATTCGATCTCCACCCCCGCTTCCGATATCCATATTCCAAAGCTTTCCCAGTTGAAGTGGAAATCAGTGAATATGTTCCCCTGCATCGACTGCTCAAACGCAATGATGTTTGAGATCGATGGAGAGCAGAATTCTATGTTTTCCACCATGCCGTCATTTACCGACAGGTAGCAGAAGAGATCCCCCTGTGGGCTCTCGACCCGGGATGCTCCAATGCCGGTTCCATGCATGCCTCCCAGTCTTGCATTCTCTGGTTTGCCCTTGGAAATAACATGTTTGACTATTGCGAAAGAAGAAGAGATTTCGTTTCCCCTTACCAGAAATCTTGCAAAAGCGTCCTTCCCGTCCTCCACGATCGGATCAAATCCATATCCTTCATAATTCAGGGAAGGACTGTCCGTCCTTGCATCATACCTGTATCCGGCGGCCCTTGCAGCAGGTCCAACAAGCCAGCGCTTGCTTATCGGTCCTGTGCCCTGCAGCCTGTTGACAAATATCTTGGAATCCTGGAGGCTCTCGAATAGAAGCGAGAACCGTTTCTCTATCCCGGTGGTCGTATCGGTAAGACCGGGTGAAATCTGCATGCTTGACTCCGAGGATGCATGAACGCCAAAGAAATATCTGTGGCCGTATATAGACGATATCAGGCGGGCAACCTCTTCCCTCATCTGTGCAAGCTGGTTATATGGAACCCCAAATCCCGCCGGTTCACAGAGACGCTCAAGCACATTCAGGTGGCTTCTGATCCTTTCGAGTTCCATCTGAAGGATCAGTCCCTCATCAACTGAACCGTTATTTTCGATAAGCAGCGCATCTTCAGCAGCCTTTATAAACGCAGCCTGGTAGGATGATGAATGATATCCGTTGATCCTCTCCACCCGCATGAAGGCATCAAACAGGCTGAGACCGGTTAATTTTAGCTTCCTGAGCTTGTAGGCCGGGTCGACTGCAACCGATCGTATCATTTCACCCGGCGTGGACAGGGCAATCCGGACAGACTCAATAAGCCCCCCGGTAGAGGGACCGTAATTGAAAATAAGCTCTCCAGGTATTATTTCACTGGATTTTTTATCAACCTTGAGTGGTGGAACAATTGAATCAGAATACACCGTATGGTTCCTTGTCTGCCCGATATATCTTCCATTTCCTCTCGTTGTCTTATAATATTGCATAATTCACCACCATGAAGTAGGCACCTATCGCAAGAGGCACAATTGATGCAACAAGCGCGACAGCTGGCATGAGCTTGCCAGGTTCCCTGTATTCTCCTGGTGATCCGAAAATCATCCTCGATACATTCAGGTTGATGCCCACAAAGGCGAAAACAAGGAAAATGACAACGATTATGAACTGAGGAACGGCATTTACAAGAACCATTGCATACAGGATCAGGACTTCGCCGAAAAACGTCCCGAACGGCGGCGTTCCCGATACACCGAGCGAAGACATCAGCAGGGCTGCGCTAGTAGATGGCATCTTTTTGGCAAGTCCCGCGACGCCTGCAACATCCTTTGTTCCTGTCGATCTGAGAATATTTCCGGACGAATAGAAAGCTCCAGCCTTGGAGAAGCTGTGGGAAATCAGTAGATAAAGGGCACCCGCTATGCCTATCGGGTTCATTGTCGCTATTCCTATGAGTGCAAGGTTCATGTTCTCCATGGTTGAATAGGCGAACATCCTCTTGTACCTGGACTGGTATCCAAGGAAAATGGATGCGGCAACGATTGATACGGTTCCAAACCAGATAAAGAGTGACTTTATTGGATCAATCTCGAATATCCGGTATAGAACGTATAGGGCAGTCGGGAGAAGTACGCCGGAAAACATTGCGCTGACTGGCGACGGGGCCTCGCTATGTGCATCCGGAAGCCATGTGTGGACAGGAAAAACGCCTATCTTGGTTCCGAACCCTACCAGTGCAATGGATACTGCAACCCTCACAAAAAGGGTGTTTCTTACCCCCGAACCAAGTATTGTTGAAACTGTAAGTGTCCCGAACGAGTAATAGATCAGGATTATCGATATGAATGCAAACGTAACGCCTGCGGAAACAATAATGATATACCGCCACGTTGCCTCAAGGGATTCCTCGCTCTTCTCAGTCATTATCAGGAGAGCCGATGATATTGTCGTTGCCTCGATCCCCACCCACATGAGACCGTAGTTGTTGACCTGTGCCGAAAAGAGCATTGAGGCTGCAAACAGGTTGATCAGGAGATAATACGTGCCATGCTTCAGGCCGGTGGCATTCTCGTCCGAGATATGCCTAAGGGAATAGATGCTGGACAGCAGGTATATGCTGGTTATCATGAACACGAATATGTCTGTAGTATGATCGACAAAGAAGAAACCCTGGGGCGGCATTATCCAGAAGAGCAGGACCGAGAGCACCTCGTCGATCGAAGCTGCAAGGACGGTTGCCAGCCGGATGTTATGGAAATAGAATATTGCCGCTATTCCAGGGATCAGCAATAGAAGAATGGAGATCAATGTGCCGGGTGTCATCCCCTCAACTCCTCCATTCTTTCGTGAGTGGATTTCTCCACAGTTATGACAGAAGATATGACCACCAGCGCAAGTACGTCAAGGAATACGCTCGCCTCAATGATTATGGGTACTGGAAGCAGGAAGATTGCAAGCAGTACGAGACCGTTCTCTTCCTCAACGTAACCGACGATCTGCGTGTACGTGCTCCTCCTCGATGTAATCAGGAAAATACCTTGGAAAAATAGCAGAAGCGGAAAGAGTAGCGTGGAGGAGTTCCCGGGCTGGGAGATAGGAACCAGGCTTGAAAATATTATGGAATATATTATGAAGACCGCAATAACTATGAAGACGAGATCAACGAGAAACAGGAAAGGAACGTTCACGCCCTGCTCAAAAATATAGCTTTTCCTCCTGGGCATCCTCGTTTCCAGCATATATGTTATCAATATTCCTCGAAGTACAAGGATCAGGATGCCGAGAATCAGCAGATCAATGGATTTTTCAAGATAGGCTAAAAGGAAGGAGGCAGCCGCGATCAGCATTGACTGTACGAGCTGGCCGCGTATCATGGACATTATGTACCGCTGGCCCTGTATATAGAAAGCACTTACGAGAATGGAGGCGGAGATCAGGTATATCATGGCATTATAGGTCAATGCATCACCTCGCTCAGGAGCAAGAACAGGATGGAAAAGGTGAAAGCAACGGCAAGATAGTCAAGTATCTTGAAAAGCCTGACCTTTGCCAGTGTTGTTTCAATGATCATGACAATAAATATGAGAAGGAGCCACTTTCCTATCATCACGGGTATATCAAGAAGGAAATACGGGTACGTTGAATAGAGCCCCCATGGAAAGAGAAAAACGTTAAGGAGCACCGATCCAAGAAGGTATTGCTTTATGTACGACGACCATTTATTCACGGCAAGAAGGCGGCCACTGTACTCGTAGTTGAGAGACTCATCAATCATCCCAAGTTCCTGCAGGCCGGAGCTTTCAAGGGGTATTTTTCCGGTTTCATAGAGAAAAATCATGAAAAATGCGAGCGTTGCAAACACATGCACGAGGGTAATGTTTGCAGAAGGATTAGAAACCAGGTACTGGTTGGTCGTATATGGGTTGTCAGTGGCTGTTATCAGGGATACCGCAATGAAGATGGTTATAAGGGCACCCTCGCCAAGGAAATTGAATGAGGCCAGCCGTGAGACACCCATGGCAGCCAGGTTGCTGCCGGAATCCATTGCCGCAGCCATTTTTAGAAATGCTGCAAGGGAGAACAGTATAGCGCCTCCAAGGAAATCCGCGCTTGCCGTGAATATTACGGGCACCGGAATTACAACAGGAATTATCAGCGCAATAAGGCAGTATACGCCGAACGCAACGTACGGGACATACCTGAACAGTATAGAAGATCCCTGAGGGACGAGCACCTCCTTCTTAAGGAGCTTGAAAAGATCAAAATACGGCTGAAATATGCTCGGGCCTTTCCTTGATTCAACCATTGCCTTGAACTTGGCAAATATGCCAGCGAACAGCGGTGCAGCCAGCAGAACGAACAAGAACTGCGTGGCGGTTTCCAGGATCAGTGTCAGCAACTTGATTAGCCTCCAGTCAGCCAGGCGTCATCAGCCAAATTGGCGGTTTGATCAAGTGGAAACGCCATTCCACGGTGCCCGGATATGTATGATTCTTATATAAAATTACGGAACCCAATACACCGAGGGGTGTACCGCCAGGCAGGGCGGAACGAAGGTGACTGCAACCGGGATGTGCCTTTTCTGTTAATGTTTATACATGCTATGCAATAATGATTCAGACATGGAATCGCTACGCATAGCAATATTCACTGACACTTTCCTCCCGGCAAGGGACGGTGTCGTTACTTATACAGTGACCCTCAGGAAGGAGCTTGAACGCCTCGGGCATGAGGTGATTATAGCAACTACTGCGAGGAGCGTGACTTCCAGGGAGTATGATCATAATGTGTTCACAAGCAGGGGGTATAAGTTTCCTCTGTATCCGCAGTACTGCATAAGCCCTGTCCCGTTTTCGGTAAACAAGAAAATAATGGACCAGAAAGTCGACATCGTTCATTCCCAGACTCCCCTTATGATGGGATATGCTGCACTCAGGTACTCAAAACTTAAGGAGATACCTTGCGTTTCAACTTTCCACAGCCTCATTTTCGACGAGTCGGTGTTGAACGCCTTTCTCCCTGATAACAGGATCACGATCGGCATGGTTGAGCGAATAATGAAAAGATACCTGAAATGGCACTATCTAAAGTGCTCTGAAACTATTGCCCCATCCGAATACGTGAAGGAACTCCTTTCACATGAACTATCTGTGAATGCAAAGATCGTCAACAATGCGATCGATGTTTACAGATATTTCCCAACGATGTCGAAGAGCGAAGCAAGGAAACGCCTGAACCTGGATGATTCTTCGAAGATCGTACTCTTCCTGGGCAGGATCAGCAGGGAAAAGAACCTCGAGGTACTGCTTAAAGCTGCAAAACTGGCATCCGGCGACATAAGGTTTCTTATAATAGGAAGCGGCCCCCATCTTTCTTACTATAAAGATATGGCAAGGAACCTTGGGTTGACGAATGTAGACTTCCTTGGTTTTATCGACGATGCTTTGGCCCCTTTATATTTCCAGGCTGCTGACCTGTTTTGCAACCCTTCCAATTTTGAGGTCATGAGCACGGTTGACGTCGAAAGCCTGGCGGCGGGAACACCCATCCTCGTTCCTGACGGGACATCCCAGGTCGAGCTCCTGTTTGACGGCAAGGCTGGCATGTCTTTCACAAACGCAGATCCAGGCGACCTGAATTCGAAGATCAATGAGATGCTCTGCAGCGGAAAGAGTTTTTCCACCATTGAATGTGCTAAGAAATTCACGCCTGAGAGCCATGTCGAGTCCCTTCTCACTGTATACAGGAATGCAATGGAAAAACGCTGATTTCAATCGCCCATCATTGCATGAATGAGAGCCTTTGCGGCCGCCAGATCTTCAAGCCCTATGCCCATGCTCTTGAACACGCTCTTTCCATATTTTCCCCTGTGATCGCGACCGTCGAAAAGATCCTTCAGTTCCATTACCTTTCTGGAAGGATTCTGTTCATGAAATTCAATTATTTCTTTCGATTCGATCAATGCCTGCTCGTAGCTTTCTGCTATCACAACATCGGATGATAGAAGCACGCTTTGATCCGCTTCGCTCCTGAATGGAAGGTTTCCCCCTGCAAGATTTACATGGTATCTGCTTCCCAAATCAGATGCATAGACTATCGGTTTTATCGAGTCCGTTATCGTCGAAATCAGCGTAGCGCCCGCGAGCGCTTCCTGTGGTGTCCTGAAAGCCTTTATCTTTACACCCAGCTTTCTGGAATTCCTCCCTGCAAAGGCTTCAGCGTGTTCAAAAGTCCTTGAGTACACCCTGATTTCGGCTGGGCTGAAAAGCTCAACCACTCCCCCAAGCTGTGACTCCGCCTGATAACCCGAACCAATGAGCGTGAAGACTGGGTCCTTCTCCTTCAGGAGAAGAGAAGAGACGAGAGCCGGTACTGCACCCGTCCGAATCTGTCCAAGCCGGTTTGCCTCAATCACGAACTTTAGCTCATTTGCCGCAGTATCAAACACAAGGACCTTGAAATTGCTCCCTTTCCGGGATGCATAATACGCTTTTAGACCGGTCATGTTCCATGGATCGATGGATGCCGGCATCGTATTGAGAATGCCTTCGCCAGCTGAAAGCCTGTTCCTGGGAGAATAGCGGGCCTTCCCCTGGTAAAGATAGGTGAACGCCTCCCTCAACCTGTCCACAACATCCTTCATTTTGAGGTTTTCATCAACTTCCTGCTCAGTGATATATCTCATAAACCAAAAGTCCGTGACAATATTTAATCTAGCTGATTAAATAGAATCATGTAATATTGTACCATGGACAAGCCTTCAATTGACAGGAAGAAGTTGTTATCATACGTTGATGTAAACAGGCAATTTTCACTCACAATAAGTGGAAACAAGGTGGAGCTGCACTTCTTTCCAAATTCGCCAGAGGCAGTTCAGCATTTTCCCGACGGAAGCCAGGTAGAGCACATAATGTACGGAGAACAGGTGGGGGAGACAATATATTTCCTTGAATTTGTGACTAGGAGCAGCCTGGGCGAGACCAGAACAAAGCTGGAGGGCGCAGACGATCCTGTAATGGAATGGCTCAAGTACGTGGACTAGAGATAAGCACCGACCAGCAGGGGGAGAATTACCGTGGCATCGCCGATCACGTTGACAAACTCGGCATCCTCACGCATTTTCCTCCAGGATATGGCCTCTTCCAGCTTTGCGCCCGAAAGTGACCCGTCATATTCCTGGGCGGTTGTAATATAGATTGCATAGTCCAGGCCTCCCCTGAACTGGTTCCACCATATTGTATGGTGCTTGGAAATGCCACCGCCGATCATAAGTGCCCCGGTCTTCTTTGCGTCGAATACTATGTCCGAAAGATCATGCTCGTCTTTCAGCAGATCAACCTTGAAAGATCTGTTCCTTTCATAGAAAGACCACAGCTGTGATCCGAATGAGCCATCCGTCATTCCAGGCACAAATACGGGGATAGAGTTCTTTGCTGCGTTGTAAAGAATGGAATCATTGCTCTTCATCTGCATCCCAAATTCGCGCAATAGATCGGACCCGCTCCACTCTTTCTTCTTTTCGAAGGCTTTATCAAGGAATGGCTGGACCCTGGCTTCTATGATTTCACCGTAGCTCTCATCCGGTACGAATACGTTTCCCAGCCTGTTGATACCGAGATCCTTTAACTCACGATCGCTGTAATCAAAAGAGCCTGAATAGTATTTCATGTACGTTCTCGCTATATCATGATCCAGTGTACCGTTTGTCGTGATTATCACATCTACGAGATGCCTCTTCACAAGATCATTGATCACGCCCCTTGCCCCGGTTGCGATTATGTCTGCAGGAAACGACAGGAATGTCGTATTATCCTCTTCAAACATCTTCTTCATTATGGTGAAAGCTGTGGCAACCTTGGCGGAAGTGAACCCACCTGATCTCGAGAATGCATTCATCAATTCTTTCAGGGTCGTGTCGCCGGAGACCTTTAGGTCGCGTACTTCCTCAGATAGAAGATCCTTCCTGTCCATTGATAGGAATATGAAATGGATATATTGAATTGACCTTTCTGTGCAGGATAGTGCACTTTTCCTTGAGGAAATTTAAATCGCTGAAAGGGATTCAGGAAAATGGAGAATTCGCTCATACTCGTGCTCCTCTGGATTCATATTTTCTTTGCGATCATATTCATTGGAGGGTCATACTTCATGTGGCTGGTTCTCTGGCCTGCATCCTTCAAGGTCTCGGATGACGAGAAGCAACGCACCAGATTTGTCGGCGTTGTGGCAAAGCGGTTCGCCTATTTCTCGCATACATCCCTTCTTATCCTTGTCGTCACGGGCCTAATCCTCGCCTTCGGCTGGTACCTCCCACAACCTTCCGACCTTATAACAACGCTTCCCGGGCACATACTCCTTTCGAAGATGATTGTGGTTGCCGCAATGATAGGAATTGTTTACGGAAACAATCTTTATCATGGGAAGAGGATAATGAGGCTCAGCAGGGAGGGGAAAAAGGAGGAGCTCCAGAAGCTCAGGAGGAAATCTCACATTCTCAGCTTTATCAGCCTTGGCCTGATGGCTCTTATCGTGGTACTTGCGGTTGCGCTTCAGATATACAGTTAAGAGGAATTGAAATCGATCAGATAGTGAATGAGAAGATATGTGGAGATCTAAAATCAGATGAAGGAAGGGTTGAATAACATCCGTTCAGCGCTTATTGTTCTTATAATCCTCCTTACCGCAACGATCATGGTGCGTGGCAGCAACAACATGCTGCAAACTACAATTCCTCTCTACGCTGCATATGATTTTTCTCTTTCAAAGGTCGATATTGGTGTTCTTTCTGCCATTTTTGGTCTTGCCACCTTTATCACGACCGGTTTCGTAAATTCCCGCCTTGAATCACGGATAAGAAGGTACGTATTCATTGGAGCCAGCATCAGTTACGCCTCAATTTTCATTTTCTATTTCTACTCAAGCTTTCTCTTTTTGTGGGTAATAACCGCTTTCTCAGGCGCTATTCTCGGCTTGATAATGCCGAACCTGATCACTGCAGCCGGCTTATTTCCCGACAGGAAGATCAGGGAGAGATCGCTTTCGCTCTACGCTTCCTCATTAAGCCTTAGCCTGATTATAGGACCACTTTTCGAATACTATGTTCTTTTGCACTTCACGCTGAGAGAGACCTTCCTATTTTTCCTGCCATTCGGTATTGCTGCGGCACTGCTTTCCTTCTACATAAGATTCCCGGAGGACGAGAAACCTCAAAACAAGGCTAAATTTGAGATCAGGCACGGCTTCAAGGTCGCTACCTATCTGAATCTGTCATATAACATACCTTTCATCCTGATCACTGTGTTCGCCGGGATCTATGTTCACTCAGATCTCGGTGCGCCCCTTGCCGATGTAACCCTTTATTATACTGTATTCTTTGCGACGTCCTTCATATCCAGGATTCTTCTATCATTTTCAGGCCGCAGGAAACTGATCCGTCCTGTCATGCTGACCATGGCACTGACCGTTGTCGGCATGTTACTCATGTTCATGTCAACAACTGCAGAAATATTTGTAATCTCAATGGCAGTTCTTGGGATACCGCACGGACTCAGTTATCCGCTCTCACTCATATACCTTTCAAGATCATATGAGTCAAATGAGAGAAGTGCAGCCAACAGTTACTTCTTCTCCCTTATGACAATCATAATGGTTGCGGGACCAATCCTCGGAGGCTACTCCACCAGCGAGATAGGGTGGAGGCTGACTTTCCTGTTCATAGTGCCTATCGTATCGATCCTGATGATAATGGTATTCCTTCTCATACGCAAAGACCGGGACCAGTGACCCCGGCATGAAAAACAGCTTTGAAATGAATTAATAAAAAAAGAGAAAAAAAGTTGGTTAAAAAGGAAAGGCTTAACGGGCAGATGCCGAAATCCTTTCCACTTCATCCTTCTTGTTCACGGCAAAAGAGCCGCCCTCATTCCTGGACGCAAGCATAAGCTCATCCGCCAGGCAGTTAGCTATTGGCTTCTTGCTCTTGAAGGATGCATTTGTGGCACCAATAGCTATGTTCCTGAGTGCGACGCTAACCCTTCTTGAAGGTGAGACATCAACTGCTTTTGGCACGGCAACTCCACCATATTTCAGTCTTGTGACCTCTTCCCTGGGTGCAGCATTCTCTATTGCATTGATGAGTACCTGTATCGGGTTATCCTTGGTTTTTGCAGCAATGATCTCAAAAGCTTCCCTGAGGACGCGATACGCACTGTACTTCTTTCCCGTCCACTTCTCGCTTCTCATCAAATTGTTAAGGAGACGCTCAATGGTGCTGATATTCTTCCCGGTTGGCGACTTGCTGTATTTTCCACCACCATGGAGATTCAGGCCAGAAGTCAGGTTGATGTATTTTTGTAAACTCTGGTCATGCACCGCGACTTCATTCACCGGATATAATCCAAAGACTTTCGGCTCCATTATCTCACCGTTTTCTCCTTTCTTCCCTTCACCAGTTCATGAAGAGAGATTCCGTTTACCTTTACAACCTTGAACCTGACGCCCGGGATGTCACCCTTGCTTCTGCCCATTCTTCCACCAATTCCCTCTACAACCACTTCGTCATGTTCGTCAATATAGTTTATTGCTCCATCGCCGGGGGCAAATGCGGTAATCTGTCTCCCGTTCTTAATGAGCTGAAGCTTGACACATTTCCTGATCGCGGAGTTAGGCTGTTTTGCTTCAATGCCCACTTTCTCGATCACGATGCCCTTTGCCTGTGGTGCTCCCTCCAACGGGTCACTCTTCTTCTTCAGCTGTAATACTCTTCGCTTGTAGTCTCGATCGGACCATCTGAATCTTCCTCTTGCCTTAGAGAGTTTGTCGCCTGCATTTTCTCCATTTGCCAATATATTCACCTGTTAAATCTTGAAATGTTAAGTACCTCCCGGATATTTTTCAAGACTATTTAAGATATTCATTCAGGTATGCAGATATCCGAACGACCAGAAATGTAAAATAGTATTAAGCAACTTGAGCCATAAAGCACTAATTCTTGACCTACTTCCGGATGATCCTAAGCGCCTAGCTGTTTCCTTTGCTTAAAAGAAACATTAGGTCACCTTTTTTGTTGCTTTCTGTATGTGATGAATACGCGTGGTGTCTGTTCTCTAGGAGAGACAGGGGTAACGTTCGTGGTAATTTAGGTGTTCTTCTAAAGGCAAGAGCCGCGATTCCAGCTCACGCCGCGACACCGACTATCCCTGCTACGACAGGTATGCCGACAGATGTAAGAGAAACGCTTGCTCCGGCAGATGATCCAGGCGTATAGGTTGCATTAACCGTGATATTGTGGCCAGATGCGGTTACATTAGTAGACTGGGCGTGGAACAAATTGCCAGACGTAAACGGTATATCGAAGTAATAGTTGTAATTGATTGTAAAAGTGCCATTGGGAGCACTGAATGAGAATACATTTGAACTGCTCGATATAAATGAATAGTCAAGTCCTTGATCGCTGACTTCGGCATTCTAATAATATTCACCGGAAGACAATGTTATGGCAGGTTATAGCAAAAATATCTTTATAAATGATAAAATTTAGGGTAAAATGAGACCTATTTGGCCGTAGCGTTGGTCTGAAGAACCATTTCTACATGCACTTCAAACTTAACTTTGGAACCAACCATAACGCCACCAGTTTCGAGAACACTGTTCCATTTCAGGCCAAACTCTTCCCTCACAATTTCACCAGTAACTGTTGCCCCGAAGCGCTCAAAGCCATATGGATCCTTGATTCTTCCTTCAAAGGTCCCTTTCAGCGTTATCTCCTTCTTGATGCCCCTTATGTTCAGGATTCCATGTATCTCGTATTCCTCGTCAGAGACCTTATGTATAGAAGATGATTCAAAGTATATGTCCTTGTTCGTCTCTGTGCTGAAGAAATCTGGAGAACGAAGATGAGCATCCCTCTTTTCCTCACCGGTATCGATGCTCTGTGGATCAATCCTGACCTTCACGCTTGAATGCTCAAGATCATCCGTGTCACCCTCAAAGTTTACTTCGAATGCCTTAAACTTCCCCTTCACGTTCGAAATCATCATGTGCCTTACACTGAACTCTGCGCTTGAATGAGCCATATCCTGTTTCCATGTCATTGCTGATTGCATTTTTTTCACCATCTAAGATTGCATTATGTAATCGGATATCATAGATATATTAAAATACCTTCTGCTACTTACTTGTAATCAGGTGGCATGAATGAAAGTTGGTTCGGGTAAGAGCGCAAAAACTGGCAACATTCCGGAATGTCCTATAGTGGATGCGATCAAGAACATAGGAGGGGAGTGGAATTTCATCATTATCAGGTATCTTAACGAAAAACCTATGGGATTCAACGAACTGTTAAAGTCTGTTGAGGGGCTCAATTCAAAGACTCTATCAAGAGTGCTGAAAAACCTTCAATCTGCAGGTATTGTAGAAAGAACTATCATCAATACACAACCCTTTCTTGTGCAGTATTCACTTACAGAGAAAGGCAGATCGCTTGATCCAGTGTTTGAAGCACTGCGCGAATGGGGCGCAAGATGGGCTGTTGCAGCGATGCAGGTCCCGGGCGCCAGGTGATTAGCTCTTTGATATAATCCTGATAACATCTCCATCTTTGAGCTGGTGATCCTTTCCTATGACCATTTTGGACCTGCAGTCGACAGCGCGAATGAATCCCTCGCCAATATCTGTATGAACCATGTATGCTAAATCGAGCGGGGTTGACCCCTCCTGCATCAGAAATGCATCAGGCAGCACATTGCCAGCCTTGTCTGTCCAGGTACTATCATCGTAAACTGGATAAACTACAATCAGCTTCAGTATTTTCTCCACTATGTCGCCAAGTATATCGAACGGCCTTGCAACTATTCCGGATGAAATAAACTCCTCGATATGGTTTAGTGCCTCAACCTGCTTCTGTGTTGCTTTATCAGTTGGTTTGAATGGTGGCAGCCTTGATGATATCAGGCCATGCGTAAGAGCACGCTGTATAGCAAGTTCATATTCTGCCGAGACTGGAAAGACCTTAACATCAATCTTCTGGAGGGCATTGATCTTCTCCGGTGGAACCAGATCTGCCTTGTTGGCAACTGGTACTAAAGACTTGATCCGGGAAAACATGATATCTGCGAAAGCCCTGAAATCATCATCCGACCATAGCGACAGTTTCTGTGGCAGTGAACCTGCGGACATTATCTCATGTATGTGCTTTTCATCCAGCCCAAGCGATCCAATCTTCCTGGAGAGCTGCTTTTCAACCTTTTCATTCAGCGAGTCTGCTTTCTTGGCGAATCTCTCCCAGTCCCTTGCGATTATTGATGATGCCCACTTTATAAGCTCATCCTTGATGTCATTTATCCCCTTATGTATCGATACTGCAACATCATTTGACTTGAAGGCATCCTCCATGTCGAATACAAGCATGAGCGCACTTGCATCCGTAATGCTCTGCAGAAACTGGTTTCCCATGCCTTTTCCCTCGCTAGCTCCTTCTATTAGCCCGGGTACGTCAACGATCTGGACAGGTATGTACCTATTCCCATTGCTGCATGATCCATGGTTCGGATTGCACTTTTTGCCAATAACCTCCTCCGGGCATCTCCTGATAATGAAAGAGGTGCCTATATTCGGTGTAACCGTGGTGAAGGGATAATTTGCGATTTCAACCTCGGTGGCCGTTATCGCGGAAAAAAGGGTTGATTTACCCGCATTGGGCTTGCCTATTAAACCAATTTTGAACGACAATTCGGACCTTTATCAGGAAAGGTTTACGGATATTTCCCTGATATCGTAACCCTTTGGGCACTCTACCTTTTCACCAACTTTCTGCACAGTTACCTTCCTGCCTTCTTTAAGATGCATTAAATTGCACTTCTCTATGTACTGGCAGGCTATTTTGTCGCAGTGGATCGATTTCAGCGTGACACTTGACCCTTCCTGCAGGTATCTTCCGAACTGCATTGTTATCGTATCTGGCAGCTCTTCCACCTCTACTGTCTTGACCTTGTCTCCGTTGAAAACAAAACAGTTGTTCAACTTCTCCCTTACGCCGGTTATGCGGTAGTTTTTTCCCGGCTCAAGATTGAAGCAAACATTCTTTATTCCGCATTCCGAGCAGCCAACCAGCGGTCCAACAAACTTAAACTCTAATCCAACCTCTGCTAAATCCTTTCCTATAAGTGATATCTTTGCCATACAAATTCACCCTATAATGCCTGTAAGCTCAAGTGCCTTCTCTGCAGCTGAGTAGCTCAAGTCTGTATTCCCCAGAATTGTGAGCCGCTCCGGCCTTATCGAATGAGCCTTCATCAATGACTTAATCGCAACCTGGTCTGAAACTCCATAGTCAGAGAGCCGTATTGATAACTTGATCTTTGAATATGTGTTCGCGAGCATTTGCCAGTCGCCGCCATGCAGGTACATGGATGCCACAGACCCGATAGCGCACTGTTCTCCGTGCATTGAGTTGCCAGAACCATAAAGTTCGAGAGCGTGCGCAAAAAGGTGCTCGGATCCACTGGCCGGTCTCGAAGAAGAAGCGATAGCCATTGCAGTTCCCGAGGCAAGTATCTGCTTCGTCACAAGCCATACGGATTCCTCAACGCCGGCGGAAACGAGATATGCCTTCTCTATGAGTTCCTTTGATGCATATTCCGCCAGTGCAGCTGCAGAAGAAGAGTACTCCTCTCCATTCAGCCTGTTAGCTAACTTCCAGTCAAGTATCGCAGTGATGTTCGAGATCACATCACCGGCTCCGGACGCCAGATACCTGTATGGGGCCTTTATCATGATTGACGTGTCCGCAACAATTGCCAGTGGCATAGATGCAGTCTGTGACAGCACAACTCCCGGCCCCTTAATGCTTGCTCTGGGAGACGCTATACCGTCATGGCTGGCAGTCGTCGGTACGCTGACCATGGGTACTTTCATCCTGTAAGCAATGATCTTAGCAGCATCTATCTTGGAGCCGCCGCCGATTCCAATGACAATTGAAATTTTCTTGTTTTTAAGTTGTTCCTCGCAGGCCGTGACGTTTTCCTCTGTTACTTCTCCGATCTTGACAACTTCGGTTTCAAAATCGGCATCCGTCAGGTATTTGACAACTTCCCTTCCAGCGAGTTCAAAAGTGTTGTTGCCGGAAACTATTGCAACCCTGCCACGTTTCAGGTCTCTAGAAATCAGCTCTGGAATCACATGCAATACACCGTGACCGGCAATCACATCGCGGGGAAACTGCATGGTTTTGACCTTTAGGAAATCCATCTTCCCACAATGCATAGCAAATAAATATATCTGCTTATTCGGTTTCGCTCGAAAAGGAACCTACTGCCATGGGCTTACTTGAGAAATATGAATAACCATTTTTATCCATGGCAATAAGCCCGACTGGCCCGTCGAACGACTTCGCCTTTTCCTCTAGAATGCTCGACAGGTTCTTGTTTCCTATATCGTTATAAACTGATATACAGAGCATGTGCTTGATTATCTCCTCACCGAAGCCGGTAGCAACTACAGCACCTTTCGGTCCACAATATATTCCCGCACCTGGAATGGGCGAGTCTCCCACCCTGCCCCTCAGCATCGGTGTGGCTCCACCAGTTGAAACTGCAGCAGCAAACACGCCATTTATATAAGCAACGGCTCCAATAGTATCTTCCGGCTTGATAAGCTTCGAAATGTCTCCCATTTTCTTGAGTGCAGAAAACCTCGGGTTCTTTTCCGGCTCGGTTGATGCCAGCTCTGA